>JANQTK010000318.1:7582-11053 GCA_030731695.1 Polaribacter sp. | reverse complement strand
ATCAAACTAAAAATTGAAAATAAAGCCTTTAAGGTTGAAAAATACAAACACAGTTATCCAAATTGTTGGCGAACAGACAAACCCATTTTATACTATCCTTTAGATTCTTGGTTTATAAAAGTTACGGATGTCAAAGACAAAATGCACGATTTAAACAAAACCATCAATTGGAAACCTGAATCTACAGGAACAGGTCGTTTTGGAAATTGGTTGGCAAATGCCAATGATTGGAACTTATCACGTTCGCGTTATTGGGGAATTCCATTGCCAATTTGGCGAACTGAAGATGGCAAAGAAGAAATTTGTATTGGCTCTGTTGAAGAACTAAAAAATGAAATGTCTAAAGCAGTAAAAGCAGGTTTTTTAGCAAAAGACATTTTTGAAGATTTTGAAATTGGCAACAATGCTGATGAAAACTATGCAAAGATAGATTTACACAAAAATATTGTCGATAAAATCGTCTTAGTTTCATCATCAGGAAAACCTATGAAACGTGAATCTGATTTGATTGATGTGTGGTTTGATTCTGGCGCAATGCCTTATGCACAATGGCATTATCCTTTCGAAAACAACGATTTAATTGATGAAAAAAAATCGTTTCCAGCTGATTTTATTGCAGAAGGAGTTGATCAAACTCGTGGATGGTTTTATACATTACATGCCATTGCAACCATGGTTTTTGATTCTGTAGCGTATAAAAACGTAGTTTCAAATGGCTTGGTTTTAGACAAAAACGGTCATAAAATGTCCAAACGTTTAGGAAATGCAGTGGATCCATTTACCACTTTAGCCGATTTTGGTGCAGATGCAACTCGTTGGTATATGATTGCAAATGCCAATCCTTGGGACAATTTAAAATTTGATTTAGAAGGAATTGAAGAAGTAAAACGAAAGTTTTTTGGCACATTATACAACACCTACTCTTTCTTTGCGCTTTATACAAATATTGATGGATTTGCATACAAAGAAGATGAAATTCCATTAAAAAATCGTCCAGAATTAGACAGATGGATTTTATCAGAATTGCATACATTGATTCAGAATGTAGATAAATTTTATGCTGATTACGAGCCAACTAGAGCTGCAAGAGCAATTTCAGATTTTACGCAAGAATATCTAAGCAATTGGTATGTGCGTTTAAGCAGAAGACGTTTTTGGAAAGGAGATTATCAAACAGATAAAATCTCTGCCTATCAAACTTTATACACTTGTATGGTTACCATTGCAAAATTAGGCGCGCCAATTGCACCATTTTTCATGGATAAATTGTATCAAGATTTAAATTCTGTAACCCAAAAAGAAAGTTCAGAAAGCGTTCATTTGGCCAATTTTCCAGTTTTTGATGCTGCTTTTGTTGATAAAAGTTTAGAAGAAAAAATGGAAAGTGCACAAAAAATAGCATCATTGGTGCTTTCATTGCGTGCTAAAGAAAAGATAAAAGTGCGCCAACCATTGCAAAAAATCATGATTCCTGTTGATAGTTTTCAACAAAAGGAAGCCATTTTAGCGGTATCAAATTTGATAAAACACGAGGTAAATATCAAAGAAATTGAAATTCTTGAAGATGCATCTGACATGTTAATCAAGCAAATAAAACCTAATTTTAAAACCTTAGGACCAAAATTTGGGAAAGATATGCGCTTCATAGCGAACGCAGTACAAAATTTCACTAAAGAAGATATTAACAAAATCGAAAAATTGGGAACTATTTCTATCAATATTGATGGAAAAAATATAAATTTAGATCTTGAAGATGTTGAAATTTCATCCAAAGATATTGAAGGTTGGTTAGTTGCAAACGAGGGATCATTAACAGTTGCTTTAGATGTTACAATTACGGAAGATTTACGCAAAGAAGGTATTGCTAGAGAATTGGTAAATAGAATTCAAAATGCACGAAAAGAATCAGGTTTAGAAGTAACAGATAAAATAAAATTAACCGTTTTAAACTTTGAAAATTTGCAACAAGCCGTTTTGGATAATAAAACATATATCATGAACGAAACCTTAACACTAGATTTAATATTTGTTAACAAGTTAGAAACAGGGATTCCTGTTGAATTTGATAGTATTGCAAGCAAAATTTTAATAGAAAAAATGTAAGAAAATGTCAGACGTAAAATTAAAATATTCAGAAGAGGACTTAAAAGAGTTCAGACAAATTATTGAAAAAAAGATAAAAAGAGCTCAAGAAGATTTAGACATCTTAAAAAGTGCTTATAAAAACGACGCAGATAATGGTACAGATGATACATCACCGTCATTCAAATCTTTTGATGAAGGTTCAGATGTGATGAACAAAGAAGCAAATGTACAATTGGCAATTAGACAAGAAAAATTCATTAGAGATTTAAAAAATGCGTTGCAAAGAATCGAAAATGGCACCTATGGTGTTTGCAGAGTTACAGGAAAATTGATTCAAAAAGAACGTTTAAAATTAGTACCTCATGCTACATTGAGTATTGAAGCAAAAAGACGTCAATAATTCTAGTTTCCCCAAATAAATGTAAAAGCTTCTCTTAAAAAGAAGCTTTTTTTATGATGAAAAAACAACTTTTATTTCTTTTTTTGATGATTTCATTCACTTTTTTCAGTCAGAAAAAAGTGGAAAAAGACATGGAAACTTCCCAAAAAGAAATTGAGATTTCGACTGTTGGTTTAGACGATTTCGTGATAGAAAACTCAAACTCGAAATTTGTGGAAGTAATCTTGTTTGCCGAAAATATGCACGAGCAAGAAATCATTATTTCTGAAGAAAATAATAAAGTTTCTATCAAATTTCAATTGGATAGTTTGATTATTGAAGAGGCTGTTTTTCGAAAATTCATCACCAAAAGGCTGCAAAGGGCATATGCTATCATAAAAATTCCCAAAGGAAAAAATCTCACTATTTATGGAGAAAATCATAGTATTGAATCAAAAAACTTTTGGGGAGATTTAACCATTTACATTGAAAAAGGGATTGTAAAACTCAATACAATTCAATCAAATACTACTGTAAAAATGTATGCAGGAACAATTTTTGCAACTGCTAAAAACAAAAACATCAACCTACATTCTAATATTGGAAACATTACTGTTGATGAGGTTTTACATCAAAAAGATTTTAAAAAAATCGTATCAGATACAGGCAAATCACTCTCAATAAACACCATAAAAGGGATAATTTTTGTAACCACTCAATAAACTCAATATTATTGTTATTTTTGCATTCAGAAATTAAAAAAGCATGTCAAAAAAGAACCTTGCAATTGCGACAATTTTCATCGCAATTATTCTTGATCAAATTATAAAAATTTACATCAAAACCAATTTTATCTTAGGAGAAGAAGTGGTAGTTTTTGATTGGTTTCGCATTCATTTTACCGAAAACAATGGCATGGCAATGGGTTTTGAATTTGGTGGAGAATCAGGAAAACTTTTTTTAACCTTATTTAGACTTGTGGCAGTTTGTGGAATTGTATATTGGTT
>JANQTK010000318.1:2735-7482 GCA_030731695.1 Polaribacter sp. | reverse complement strand
GAAGGCAAATACAAAGTGTGTTTAGAGTATCATTTAAAAAACTGTAAAGGTGCCTGCGAAGGTTTGGAAACGGAACAAAATTACAACGAATCCATCAAAGAAATTCGGAATATTGTAAAAGGAAATTTTAAAGAAAGTTTAGAGAAGTTTCAAGAAAAAATGCTTGATTTTGCTACAAAAATGGAATTTGAAGAAGCTCAAAAAATCAAAGAAAAGTTAAATTTATTAAGCAATTATCAAGCAAAAAGTACCATTGTAAATCCGTCAATAAATAATGTGGATGTGTTTTCTATTATTTCTGATGAAACCCATGGTTATGCCAATTTTTTAAAGATTTCAAATGGTTCCATTATTCAGTCTCATACTACCGAAATCAAGAAAAAATTAGAAGAATCAGACAAAGAATTGTTAGAGCTTTTTATTGTTGAAATTAGACAGCGTTTCAACTCACAATCTCCTGAAATTTATGTTCCTTTTGAAGTGGATTTAGGAGAAAATATAAAAGTTAGCGTTCCAAAATTGGGAGATAAAAAACGCATTGTTGAATTGTCTGAACGAAATGCAAAATATTACAGACAAGAGCAATTTAAGCAAATAAAAATTGTAGATCCTGAAAGACACGTCAATCGAATTATGGCGCAAATGAAAAAAGATTTGCGTTTGTCAGAAGAACCAAAACACATAGAATGTTTTGACAATTCCAATATTCAAGGCACAAATCCTGTAGCAGCTTGCGTAGTTTTTAAAGACGGAAAACCAAGTAAAAAAGACTACAGACATTACAATATAAAATCCGTAGAAGGTCCAGACGATTTTGCATCCATGGAAGAAGTTGTTTACAGGCGTTATAGCAGATTGCTTTCAGAAGATGAGCCTTTACCACAATTAATTGTTATTGATGGTGGAAAAGGACAATTGTCATCTGCATTAAAAAGCTTAGATTTATTGGGTTTGCGTGGAAAAATTGCCATTATTGGAATTGCAAAACGCTTGGAAGAAATTTATTATCCTGGTGATTCTATTCCAATGTATTTGGATAAAAAATCGGAAACATTGAAAATTATTCAGTTTTTGCGAAACGAAGCACACAGATTTGGCATTACTTTTCACAGAAACAAACGTAGTAAAAGTGCCATCCAATCTGAACTTGAACAAATTCCTGATGTTGGCACACAGACAATTACAACTTTATTGCGTACATTTAAATCGGCAAAACGCGTTAAAGAAGCAACGTTCGAAGAAATTCAAGAATCGATAGGAAACGCAAGAGCCATAAAAGTGTATCAATTTTATCATCCAAAAAAAGCCAGTGAAACATAGCATTTTCTTCCTTTTATTAACAATTCCATTTTGTTTGTTTGGGCAACAAGCGCAACCAAAAGTAGGATTGGTTTTGAGTGGAGGTGGCGCAAAAGGTTTTGCTCATATTGCAGTTTTAAAAGAAATTGACAAAGCAGGAGTTCAATTAGATTATATTGCTGGCACAAGTATGGGCGCCATAATTGGTGGTTTGTATGCTGCAGGATTTTCTGCAAATCAAATTGAAGAAATTGTTTTAAAAACCGATTTTATTGAGTTACTAAGAGATAAATTACCCAGAAATACTGCCACTTTTTTTGAAAAAGAATTTGAAGAAAAAACAAGTGTTACTTTACCCGTAAATAATGGCGCTGTTGGGTTTCCTAAAGGCATTTCAAAAGGACAAAATGTGTTGAACTTATTGTCTGAGTTATTTGATTCAACTGAAAATATTACTGATTTTTCAAAACTTCCAATTCCGTTTTTTTGTATTGCAACAGATGTTGAAAATGGTGAAGAAGTCATCATTGAAAAGGGTTCAATGGCATTAGCATTAAGAGCAAGTGGTTCTTTTCCAACATTATTAAATCCTGTTACTATTGACAATAAATTATTGGTTGATGGGGGCGTTGCAAACAATTTTCCAATTACTATCATGAAATCCAAAGGAATGGATATTATAATTGGTGTAGATGTTGAAGGACGCTTATTTAATAAAGAAAACCTAACCTCGGCAATTGCGATTTTAAATCAAATTGTGAGTTATCAAATGTATCAAAAAAGTGAAAAAGAAAAAGAACTTTTAGATGTGTACATTCATCCAGATATTTTTGATTATACGATTGTCGATTTTGATAAAAAAATCGAAATCTTAGAAAAAGGAACCATTGAAGCGCAAAAATTTAGGGAGGTTTTTAAAGAAATTGCCAATAAACAACTCATCAAAAAGGATAAAAAAAATGCTTTTTTGATACAAAGTAAAAAAGTAGTTTCAAAAATTGATTTGCAAGGTTCTAAAAATTATACCAGAGCTTATGTGTTAGGAAAATTAAATATTAAAGAAGGAGATAGTGTAACTAGGCAAGACATTTCAAATAAAATACAACTTTTATATGCCACAAAAAATTATGACAGAATCACTTATTCTTTTCAAAAAATAAATGAAAAAAATTATCAACTTAATTTTTCGGTAAAAGAATCTGAAGACAATGCAACTGTAAGTTTAGGAGTACATTATGATTTGTTGTATAAATCAGGATTGCTTGTAAATTACAAGCAAAAACACTTATTGCTTAAAAATGATTTGTTTTCTTTAGATGCTGTTTTGGGAGATAATTTACGTTATAATCTAAATTATTTTGTTGATAATGGGTTTTATATAAGTTATGGTTTTCGTTCGCGTTATGACCATTTTAGAGCCAATTCAAAATACAATCCTGTGGTTTCTGAGTATCCAACGTTGAATGCCATTAATTTAAATTACACAGATATTACCAATCAATTTTTTATACAAACCACTTTTAATCGACAATTTGCAATAGGTCTAGGAGCTGAGCATAAATTTATTAAAGTAAGTACTGAAACAATCTCTTTAAACAACGAAAATTTAATTATTGACGACAGCAATTATTTTAATGTTTTTGGCTACTTAAAACTAGATACCTATGATCAAAAATATTTTGTAACAAAAGGCTATTTTGCCGATTTTAACTTTAAATGGTATGCTGCTTCATCTGATTTTAATCAAAATTTTAAGCAGTTTGCGCAAGTAAAAGGAACTTTCGGATTTGCCACTACTTTTGGAGAAAGATTCACTTTTCAAATGAATAATGAAGCCGGTTTTACGTTAGATAATTCAGGATCACAAATTTTTGACTTTTATTTGGGTGGTTATAATCAAAATTATATCAACACTTTTGTTACAATGTATGGCTATGATTTTGCGGAATTGTCAAACAAATCATTTATAAAATCTGAATTCAATTTCAGGTATCGATTTCTAGAAAACCATTATGCAACAGTCATTGCAAACTATGCACGTATGGATGACAATGTTTTTAAAGACATTAACCTATTCAAAAATTTGCTTTCAGGCTATGCAGTTGGCTACAGTTACAAAAGTATTATTGGACCAATAGAACTAAAATACAGTTGGTCTCCAGACACAAAACAACGGTATTGGTTGTTTAATTTAGGTTTTTGGTTTTAGAAAAAACTATTTTTTAATCTTTTTAGCACTTAAATGAAACTCTTCATACGTTTCTAAAAGACTCATCAATGCTTTAATTAAATCCTTAGTTTCTAATAAAATACTGAAATACAACGTGGTATTTTTTGGACTCGTTTCATCAGTTCTAATTCTTGCAACTTGTTTTTCAACAGAAGCAGAAACATCTAACAACAATTGATTTTTTTCTTTGATGATTTCGTGTAAATTATCAAAATCTCTCTTTTTGAAAACAGTGCTTACTTTTCCTAAAATAGAAGTTAATTGAATATTGATTTCTTTTAAATCTTTAATTTGTCCTCTTTTTAAGTTTTTGTGATTGTTATTCACATGCTTAAAACTAGCTCTTGAAATGTAGCTAATTGATTGAGCAGCATCTTGCAAATACCCTAAAACCATGATGTAAAACTTACTTGCTTGCACAGAAGTTTCATCTAAAGACTTGATAAAATAAAACACATTGTCTTTCAATTCGTCAATTTCATCATTCAATTTTGAAACGAATTTGTCCGTTTTTTTCAGTTTTTTCAAATCGTGATTTGCTAAATCATCTACTACATTTGTGTACAACTTGTTGATACGAGTAGCAACTTCAGCAATATGATCAGAACTTTCTTCGATAACACCATTTATTGTGATTAATTCTGATCGTTCAATATAGGTTCTACGTTGAATTTCTTTCGATTTTTTTCTGTGTGCAATGGTGTTTTTCGCTAATAAAATGATTACGATAATCAATAAAACAGGAATAAAAGCCATATTTAATTGAATAAAATAAGCAACAATTGCTGCAGCTACAAATGCAATAATTGCCGTTAAAAACCAACCTCCAATAACATTTAAAACTCCTGCAACTCTATACACAGCACTTTCACGTCCCCAAGCTCTATCAGCCAAAGATGATCCCATTGCCACCATAAAAGTTACGTAAGTTGTAGAAAGTGGTAATTTCATTGATGTTGCAATTGAAATCAAAGCACTTGCCATTACTAAATTTACAGCAGCTCTTACCAGATCAAATGCTGGCATTTCATAAGTTTTGTCTTTTGGTAATTTTATGACAGGTTTTTCAAATTTTGAATTGATTAATTCTTGCGTTTTTAAAGGAATAACATAGTTAATTCCGCTATTGATAAACATCGAAAAACGTACAACAACTCTTGATAAATTATTTGGTTGAAATTTTTCATGACCTTCTCCTTGTCTTGATAAATTAACACC
>JANQTK010000318.1:0-2635 GCA_030731695.1 Polaribacter sp. | reverse complement strand
ATTAAAACAAGGATATTTTTTTTAAGTATGGCAACAAAAATGTAAGAAAAGAGTGTCCAGAAAATAAAATTTCCAAGAATTATTACTTTATTATTTTCTGATAAAAACTCTTTTATAGTGCTATAAAATTCAGTGCCTTGTAATCCTTTTATGACAATAAAATACGTAATTGCTGTGATAGCAAGCCCACCAAATAAAGAGTGTATATATACAGGTCTAGTTTCAAAATTAAAAGTATAAATCAATCTTGAAAAATATTGCACAATCGCACCAACAGTAAACGCAACCACTACAGAAAGTAGAATACCAATGATAATTTCTGTGGCTGTTTCGTGATTGATATAATTCCAAATTGCGCTTAAATTCTCAGTATCATTTTGAGTAATTTTAATAATTGCAATAACAAAAGCAGCTCCTAATAATTCGAAAATTACAGAAACTGTTGTAGAGGTTGGCATTCCTAAAGAATTAAAAACGTCTAATAAAAGAATGTCTGTAATCATTACTGCCATGAATATCATCATAACATCTTGAAAAACAAACATATCAGGATTAAAAATCCCTTTACGAGCAACTTCCATCATTCCACTGGAGGTAACTGCACCAACAAAAACACCAACACTTGCAATAATCATGATGCTTTTTACGGGAATTGCTTTTGAACCAATAGCAGAATTTAAAAAATTTACTGCGTCATTGCTTACACCAACCATTAAATCAACAATAGCAAGAATGCCTAAAGCAACAAGCATTAAAATATATGGATCACTCATTTTTAATTTTATTTAAAGTCACAAAGGTAATTACTCCTAAAATGCAGAATGTTATCTAAATGTTATCAAATTTAACACATTTTTACGGATTTTAAAACATCATTTTACGCTATGATTCTAAAGGATTTCTTTAAAAATGAATCTTGTTTTCTAAAATACTAGTAACATTTACTTAACAATCTGTTAATTGAAGCATAATTTATAACTAACATAGACTTTACAAAACAGGTGGACTTTTGCACAATAATTTAAACATATAAAATGAAAAAACTTTTAATTTTATTATCACTTGTTTTTTGTCAATTTTTGAATGCACAAAGTAAAGGAACAGTAACAGGGATTTTAACAGATAAAGAAGCAAATAATGAGGCATTGCCTTTTGCAAATGTCCTTATAAAAGGAACAACTATTGGAGCTACAACTGATTTTGATGGAAGATATACCATTCAAGTGCCTGCTGGAAATCATATCGTAGTTTTCAGTTTTTTAGGATATAAATCAATCGAAAAATCATTTTCAGTAAAGGAAGGACAAACAGTTACTATCAATCAATTGATGTCTGCTGAAGAAGGCGTTTCATTAGATGAAGTAAAAATTACTGCTAACACAAGTAAAGAAAAAGCAAGCGCTTTAATTTTAGAACAAAAAAAATCAGTTTCTATAAAAACTGCTATTGGTGCGCAAGAATTATCTATTAAAGGAGTTTCGGATGCTGAAGGTGCTGTTACAAAAACAGCGGGAGTTTCTAAAGGTTCTAAAAATGTAATTGTAAGAGGTTTAGGAGATAGATACAATTCTACAACATTAAATGGATTACCATTACCATCTGAAGATCCTGAGTATAAAAACATCTCTTTGGATTTTTTTGATACAGGAATCATCAAAAATATTGGAGTTAATAAGGTGTTTTCATCAGATATTTATGGAGATGTTGGCGGAGCAAATATTGATATTGCTTCTAAAGAATTAGACAAAAAAAGTCTTTTTAATTTTGGACTTTCATTAGGTGCAAACACGCAAACTGTTTCTGAAGAATTTTTAACAATTGATGGTAACAATGCTTTTGGAACGCAAAAATTAGGCATTCCTGTTAATGATTTAACTCAATATTCTTTCGGAAATTCATGGAAACCAAACAGTCAAAATTTTCAGTTAGACAATAGTTTTTCTTTTTCTGCTGGAAAAAAATACGACATTAAAGACGATAGCTTTAGCTTTTTCTTAGTTGGAGGTTTTGATGGTAGTTATAATTTTTTAGATGGAAACATCAAACAAACTACAAGTGCTGGCGAAATTTTTCAAGATCAGTCATTTTCAAAATATGAGTACAATGTTTCTCAAATTTTAATGGCTAACCTAAATTATAAATTTAGTGGTGGACATTCTATTGCGTTCAATCACTTATTTATCCACAACAACAAACAATCTATTGGAGATTATTTTGGATTCAACAATCCAGAACAAGATGGTGATTTAGAGTTTCAAAGAAGACAACAAACCAATAATAATGAGTTGTATGTGAATCAATTAATTACAAATTACAAATTTTCTGACAGATTAAATTTTGAAGCAAAAGGTTCTTTAAACTTCATCAGAGGGAATGAGCCAGATCGTAGAACAAATAAATATCTTTTTAGAGACGATTTTTACAATCCACAAACCAATTCTGCTGGAGAAAACGAACGTTATTTCTCTAAATTAGAAGAAAATGATTATGCTGCAAAAGGGATGTTTGATTATAAATTAAAAAAAGATGAAGATGATATATCAGCACTTCAGTTTGGAGGAGATTATAGATATACAGAGCGTTTGTTTTCTGCAACTATTTTTAACCATGATTTTTCTACAAGAGTTCCAATTGA
>JANQTK010000317.1:9707-11061 GCA_030731695.1 Polaribacter sp. | reverse complement strand
ATGGCAATGAAACTTTTGAAATGTATTTTGATACCTTGAAACAAAAATTTCAACACCTAGAATTGCATTATTTTCAATCAAATATCGAAGGTGAAATTATTGATAAACTCCATGAAGTTGGGTTTGATTTTGATGGAATTATTTTAAATGCAGCAGCTTATACGCATACTTCTGTTGGTATTGGTGATGCCGTTAAAGCCATTCAAACGCCTGTTGTTGAAGTACATATTTCCAATATTCACGCACGTGAGGAATTTCGTCATCACAGTTTTATTGCGCCAAATGCGAAAGGAATTATTGTAGGTTTTGGTCTAAAAGGATATGAATTGGCGATTCAAAGTTTTGTATAAAACGAATCGATTTCAAAAATCATTTTAATATCTGCACGATTGTAATGTGCGTTTGTTTCCAATGGAACTTCTTTAAACCCAATTTTTTCATACAAAGTTATTGCAGGAATCAATTTTCGATTGGAATATAAAGTGATGCTTTCCCAACCTTGATTTTTTCCAAATTCTATACAATAATTCACAAGCATTTCTCCAATTTTTTGACCTCTAAAATTAGGTTTTACAGCCATTTTACTCAATTCAAAAAAATCTTTTTGATTGATGATTGAAACAACTCCCACAATTTCATTTTGGTATTTTGCTAAGAAAATATATCCACCTTTGTCTAAAATATATTCTTTTGGATGGCTCAAAACTTGCTCATCATAAGGTTCTATATAAAAATAATTGCGAAGCCATTCTGCATTCAATTCGTAAAAATCTTTTGAATATTGATTTTCAAAAGGGATAATTTCAATTTCCGTTTGCACATTGTTCATGGCATATTCTATAATTCGTTCTTTTGGATGGAAAGGTTTAATATCATTCAAGTCTAATTTTTCAATGGCAATCTTTATTTTTTCATCTTCAGCAATTGAAGTTGATTTATTTTCTAGGGTCAAGAAAAAATCAGCAGCAGCTATCATTGCTTGTAAAGGCACCAAACCAATCAATTCTGAACCTGTGATTTTTACGCCAATTTCATCCCCAATTTTAGTAGCTTCATCAAAAACTTGATGCATGGAATTGAGGTGAAAATTTGTCAAATTACAAGAAACTTGCGCAATTCCGAAATCTTCTAAAAACCACCCAATGGCTTTCACAGCTTTTAATTTTCCTGGAATCCTTACAGCTTCACCATTTTCAAGTGGTACCAAACTTCCTGATTCTCTGATTTTTGAAGCAATTTGATTGGCTAATTTGACTGATGTTGAATTCAAATTTAGATTGTAAGCTATCAAAAAATTACGAGCACCAATGGCAGTAATTCCTGATTTTCGAATTTGTTCATTGTATTTTTTGGG
>JANQTK010000317.1:0-9607 GCA_030731695.1 Polaribacter sp. | reverse complement strand
TTTTTTGATGAGTAAAAATGCTGCTTCCACCACATTTTCTGGTTCACCAACAAACGTAAATACAGTTCTATTAGCCGCATTTCCAGAATCAATATTGAGTAATTGAACTCCTTTGACAGACTTTACAACATGGGCAATTTCTTGAATTTTTTCAAGATCATTTCCTTCGCTAATATTGGGAACACACTCAATAAGTTGCTTGTTTTTCATCAAAAAAAGATTTCAGAATTAATTGTAACGGTTTTTTCTAGCTAAAAACCAAAACCTTACTGCAAATAATAGGAGTAAAGGAATTACTGCCATTGGAAATTCTTGAATTTTTAACAACCAAAAAATGGGAATTACACTTAAAAAAAGCAGTAATGATAACGCATATTTTGAAATCCATTTTGGTGGATGTTGTTTTAAAAGTAAAAATGCAATCAAAAAGTTAGGAGCAAAAGCCCATAAAAAGTTGAAATTGTTGGGTGTTGTTGAATGATTGGTAAAAAACCATAAAAACACAATCAGTAATCCAATAATTCCTGAGAAAAAGAAAATGGTAAAATCGAGCAATTTGGTTCTTTTATTCTTTTGAACATCTCTAAAAGTGATGAAAATTCCGAAAATTGAAAAAAGTAAGAAAATCAACAATGGACTAAAAATGGAACTTTTTGGCGTTAACTCTTCAAAATTCAGCAAAATGTCCTCTCTTTTTACCAAATTTTCTGATTTTGAATCTATCTTAATAGTACTATTTTTAAAGATTGCATATACATATTTTGGCAAATACATAGTTCCTTCAGCAGTAGCTTTTTGATCTAATTTGCTTCCTAAAGCCACATTGATTCCAAAACTTCCCCAAGAATTCCAAGGAATTTCTTGATTCATTAATTGTCTGAAAGATTGATTTTTTGGGAGATGTTCATCATTAAAAACAAGCTTGTTATTTAAAATAGTCTTAGTAATATCTCTCAATTTTGTAGCGCAATTGTCAAAATACGGATCGTATAAATAATTACTATTTTGAGGAAGTGCATTGATTTCTAGAAACTTAAAAAATGCCTGTTTTTCATCTTGATTCAAATTCAACACTTGCTGTTTTACCCAACGTTTGTCTTGCTGATACGAAGCTAAAAAATAATCAAATGGATATCTTCCTAAACTGTATAATAATTTTCCTTTAACAAAATTTGAATAAAAATTTGGCTGATTGAAATCAAACATTCCATAATTGTAAATCAAATCCAATTGCAACATGGGATCTTTTACTCTGATGGCTGAATGCCCAAAAGCTTCGTACAATTCCGTTCCTGGACCTGCAGTAACAATGCTAATTTCGGAATATACAGAAAGTTGTACTTGTCCTTGTAATGATTTGAAAATCAGTAAAAAAAATAGGAGGAAAGCGTATTTTTTTATCATAGAAATTATCTTCTAAAAAAGCTATAATCAAACGTGATAGAGAAAATATTCGAAAATAATGCATTTCCAACACTGCCAATATTTGTCAATGCATAATCTACTTGAATGCCTTTGTATATGAATCCCAATCCAAAATTTGGTTGCATAGACAATGATTTTGAGTTGTCAAATTCGGTTGTATTTTGAAAATTTCCAATACCCAATCGTAAAAAAGCAATGCGTTCGTAATCCAATTGAAAGCCGATTGCAGGATCAATACTTGCAAAATCTGTAGAAATAACATCATTTGTTTTGGCAAAACGTATGTTCAAATCCACTTCTGATAACAAATTAAAAAATCGCCCAATTCGGAAATTTTTAGCAACACCTATTTGCACTTTTGGTTTGGTAATTTCAGTAGTTTCTGGCAATTCTTGATTTTGTCCAGGAATCGCATTTTTGATTTTTTCAAACTCAGTTTCATTGATACTCCAACTGTTAAAAGTGGTGGTAATATCGCGAACCATCAATCCAAAATGCCAATCATTTCGTTCAAATTGGATTCCAGCATCAAAACCAAAACCCCAAGAAGTAGCAAATTCACCAATAATTCTGCGAACAACTTTGGCATTGACTCCGAATTTTACATCTTTAAAAATCAAATCTCTTGCATACGCAACATTAAATGCGTAATCCGCAGCAGAAAACAAACTCACTCTGTTAAAATCGATATTTCCATCACCATCAATCAACTCAGTTGTGTTTAAAATATCATCCACACCAAATCGAATTACAGAAAAACCCAAAGCGCTTTTTTGATCAATTGGCATGGCAAAAGCCGCATAATTGTAATTGGCAATTCCTGCAAAATAAGAAGCATGCATTAACGAACCTTGATAATCTTCAATTCCTGCCAAACCAGCTGGATTCCAATACATTGCGTTTACATTATTCGTAGTTGCCACCACAGCTTTGCTCATTCCTAAAGCAGCAGCATCTACACCAATTGTCAAAAATTCGTTGGAATAATTTCTAAAAGCTTGTGCTTTTACAATTACTGGAAATAGGATTGAAAGAAGTAAAATTTTGTATTTCAAGGACATCAAAAAATTTATAACAAATATCTAAAAACCTAGTAAAATAACAGTCGTTTTTAGTAGATATTGTTTAAGATAACGTAATTCCGATATTTTCTTTTATAAAACGAGCAATTCGTTCTTCTAACCAAGTATTTTCGGATGCTTTAAACGAATTTATAAAACCTACATGTCCACCATAATTGGGCGCTTCTAAATGAAAAAAAGGTGAATTGTGTGCTTCATCAAATGGATAACATTCTTTAGATAAAAAAGTATCATCTTTAGCATTGATTAAAAGTGTAGGTTTTTTGATAGCTAAAATATAGGGTTTTGAACTTGCTTTTTCCCAATAATCTTCAGGACTTTCAAATCCAAAAACGGGAACAGTATATAAATATTCTAAATGTTTGAATTTAGTAGCTTTAAATAATTTGTCTTTATCCAGTTGATATTCAGGGAATTTATGTGCTTTTTCCAATACTTTTGTTTTCATAGTTTTAAAGAAAACTTCTAGGTATAATTTATTTTTTAATTTGTCCATTTCTTTTTCTGCACTGGCAATATCAATTGGCACAGAAACAGCAATTCCTCCTTTGATTGTTGGTGAAATTTCATTACTTTTTTCTCCTAGATATTTTAAGGTTAAATTTCCCCCCAAACTAAAACCAATAATTACGATATTTTTATAGGTATAATTATCTAAAATATGGTTGATAACGAAATCTACATCTTCCGATTTTCCACTATGATAGGTAGAAAGTAGTAAATTATCTTCGCCACTACAACTGCGTAAATTGAAACAAACAACATCCAAACCTTTGGAATTTAAATGATTGGTTGTTGAAGTCATGTATTTGGATTCTGAACTTCCTTCCAAACCATGTATTAAAACTGCTAGGGTATCTGAACCAATGAATGAAAAATCCAAATCAATAAAATCATCATCCCAAGTGGTGATTCTTTTTCGAGAATACTTGGCAATATCTTTCATAAACAAAGGTCTATACATCGTATTGAAATGACTGTTTCTGAAAGGAATAGTTGGTAAAAAATCGGATGTAAAGACGGGCATATGACGTATTTTTTACAAATATGAGAAAAAAATGATTGAAAACACAAAAGCACTTTCAATAGATTTCTTACTTTAGCCTATCAATAAAATCAACTATCCAATGAAAATCAAAAGTTATATTCCAAATTTATTAACATTAGCCAATCTTTTTTGTGGAGTAGTTGCAACAATGTATGCTGTAAAAGGATTTTATGAAATGACTGCAATTTTTGTTGTAATTGGAATTTTGTTTGATTTTTTAGATGGATTTGTAGCACGTATTTTAGGTGTAAGTGGAGAACTTGGAAAACAGTTAGATTCATTGGCAGATGTTGTTACAAGTGGAGTTGTGCCTGGTTTATTGATGTTTTTTTTAATCAAAACAAACGTTATCAATGGTCCAAATGTAGAAATGGAAATTTCTTTTGGACAGTTTGAGCCGAAATTTGGATTGTTACCTTATGTTGCATTTTTATTGACACTTGCAGCTGCATATCGTTTGGCAAAGTTCAATATAGACACCAGACAATCAGATTCTTTTATAGGATTGCCAACACCAGCCATGAGTTTATTTGTAATTTCATTGCCATTAATTTATCAATCAACAGATATTGAAATCGTGAAAACGTTGCTTTTAAATAATAATTTTTTAATTGGAATTACAGTGGTTTTGAGTCTTTTAATGAATATTGAAATTCCGTTATTTTCTTTGAAATTTAAAGACTTTTCTTTGAAAAAGAATGCAGTAAAATATATATTTCTAGCAGTTTCAGTAGCAATGATAATTTTATTGAAATATATGGCAATTCCGCTGATAATTACTTTTTATGTAGTTTTATCATTGGTGAATAATTTGTTTAAAAAAGCCTAAAGTATTTTTTTCTTTTTAAGTTCAAAATCTTTGCCAAGATACACTTTACGCACCATTTCATCTGCAGCCAATTCTTCAGGAGTTCCTTCTTTTAAGATGCTACCATTATACATCAAATAAGTTTTGTCAGTAATTGCTAAGGTTGCTTGCACATCATGATCTGTAATTAAAATTCCGATGTTTCGATCTTTTAAGTGTGCTACAATATTTTGAATGTCTTCAACAGCAATTGGATCTACACCTGCAAAAGGTTCATCTAACAAAATAAAATTAGGGTCAGAAGCCAAACAACGAGCAATTTCTGTTCTACGTCTTTCACCACCAGACAACAAATCACCGCGATTTTTTCGAACGTGACCAATATGAAATTCTTCAATCAAAGATTCTAGTTTCTTTTTTTGATCTGATTTAGAAAGTTTGGTGAATTGCAACACAGACATGATATTGTCTTCAACAGAAAGTTTTCTGAAAACGGATGCTTCTTGTGCCAAATATCCAATGCCTTTTTGAGCACGTCTGTACATGGCATCATTGGTTATTTCTTCATCATTCAAATAAATATGACCTTCATTGGGTTTGATCATTCCCACAATCATGTAAAAACAAGTTGTTTTTCCAGCGCCATTTGGCCCTAATAAACCAATGATTTCTCCTTGTTTTACCTCCAAAGAAATTCCTTGAACTACTTTTCTGCTTCCGTAAATTTTTTGGATGTTTTCAGCTCTTAAAATCATTTTTTGAAAACTAGGTTAACTATTATTTGAATTATAAAGTAAATGTACCAATTTTGATTTTTTGTGCATCTTAATTTGCTCTTAAAAATAGAAAATCAATTAATTCTCACTTTCTAAAGCCTCCCAAAATTCGACAGCTCTTCGCAAATGCGGAATCACAATGGTACCTCCAACCAACGTTGCAATAGACATGGTTTCCATCATTTCTTCTTTTGTAACGCCATTTTTATACGCTGTTTCTAGGTGATACGCAATGCAATCATCACATCGTAAAACAGCTGATGCCACCAAACCTAACAATTCTTTAGTTTTGACAGATAAATGACCTTCAGTGTAGGTATTGGTATCTAAATTGAAAATTCTTTTGATAACTTTATTATCAGTTGCCAGAATTTTCTCATTCATTTTTTGACGATACTCGTTAAACTCTTGAACTTTTTTGTGCATTTTTTTCTTGATTTTTAATAACTCTATGTGAAACTAAAATTCCAATTTCATACAAAATCATAATTGGAATGGTTACAATAATTTGACTAGCAATATCTGGAGGCGTTATGATTGCAGCAACAATCAATACAACAACTAAAGAATGTTTTCTGTATTTTCTTAAAAATTGAGGTGTTAAAAGTCCAATTTTTGTCAAAAAATAAATAACAACTGGCAATTCAAAAATGATAGAAACGCCAATTAATAAATTGGTTACCAAGCTTATATGAGATTGTAACGTAAAGCTATTGACAATATTATCAGAAATTTGAAAGTTGTATAAAAAGTGAACTGAGATAGGTGCAATTACATAAAAACTAAACCAAACACCAATAAAAAATAGGAGTGAAGCAATAAAAATAAATCCTCTTGAACTTTTAATTTCTTTTTCTGTCAATCCAGGAGCTACAAATCGCCATATTTCCCATAATAAATATGGAAACGCCACAATGACTCCTAAAATAATGGAAGACCAAAGTGAATTCATTAATTGTGATGTAACTTCGATACTTTGCAATTTTTTATCTGAAAAAGAAACATGGCAAAAATCACTGTCCATCCCAAAAAAATTGAAACAATCACAAAAAACTTGGTAAGTAATAAAATCTGATTGAATATGAGCTAATAAAAAATAGTCATACACTTGCTCAGAATATACAAAAAAACCAACTGCCAAAATAATTACTACAGCTGCACTTCTTACTAAATGCCATCTTAATTCTTCTAAATGTCCTAAAAAAGACATTTCTTTTTGTTGTGCTGCCATTAAAAAATTCCTTCTTTGATTAGATCGTGTAAATGTACAACTCCTATATAATTATCATCGTGATTTGTTACTAATATTTGAGTAATACTATTTGTTTCCATTCGGTCTAGAGCTTCAATTGCCATAGCATCTTCTTGAATGGTTTTTGGATTTTTACTCATAATATCTTTCGCAGTCAAATGATTTATTTCTGTCGATTTTGTAAGCATTCGTCTAATATCACCATCTGTGATAATTCCAAGAATTTTCGAATTTTCAACAACAGCAGTTACTCCCAATCTTTTTTCCGAAATTTCTACAATCACTTTTACAATGGAATCATTTTCAGATACTTGAGGCAATTCATTATTTACAATCAAATCTGAAACACGTAAATACAAACGTTTTCCTAAAGCGCCTCCAGGATGATATTTTGCAAAATCGGCACTTGAAAATTCTTTCAATTCCAATAAGCAAACTGCCAAAGCATCGCCCATAACCAATTGAGCTGTTGTGCTTGTTGTTGGAGCTAAATTGTTTGGACAAGCTTCTTTTTCAACAAAAGTATTCAAGGTAAAATCAGCATTTTTTCCCAAAAAAGAATCGATATTTCCGGTAATTGCAATGATTTTGTTTCCGTAGTTTTTGATCAAGGGAACCAATACTTTTATTTCGGGTGTATTGCCACTTTTTGAAATACAAATCACCACATCATCCTCCAAAACACTTCCTAAATCGCCATGAATAGCATCAGCAGCGTGCATAAAAACAGCAGGAGTTCCTGTAGAATTGAATGTTGCAACAATTTTTGCAGCAATATTGGCGCTTTTTCCAATGCCTGTAACAATTACTCTTCCTTTAGAATTGTAAATAAATTTTACAGCATTTTCAAAATTTGTATCAATAAAATTAGCTAAATTAGCAATAGCATTGCTTTCCGTTAAAATGGTATTTTTTGCAGTCGTTATAATTTTAGAATAATCTTTCAAAAGTTATGGTTTTATCTAAAAAAAAATGTTATATCTTTATATTACAAAAGTTCACAAATTTACTACAAAATAAGTTACATCAAAAAATATAAGAATAGTTTCCGTTATTGGATACATATTTAATCAGAAAAATTAGAAATATGGATTTATACAGTCCTCTTAAAAAGTATTTTGGATTCAATAAGTTTAAAGGATTACAAGAAAAGGTAATTGAAAGTATTGTAAATAACGAAAATACGTTCGTTATTATGCCAACAGGAGGTGGAAAATCATTGTGTTATCAATTGCCTGCATTGATGAAAGAAGGAACAGCCATTGTAGTTTCGCCATTAATTGCTTTGATGAAAAATCAGGTAGATGCCATCAGAGGTATTTCTGAACACAATGGAGTTGCACATGTTTTAAATTCGTCATTGAACAAAACTGAAATCAATCAGGTAAAAGAAGATATTGTAAACGGAATTACGAAACTATTATATGTTGCCCCAGAATCATTGATAAAAGAAGAATACATGACTTTTTTACAATCGCAAAAAATATCATTTGTGGCAATTGATGAAGCACATTGTATCTCGGAATGGGGACATGATTTTAGACCTGAATATCGAAATCTAAAAACAATTATCAAAACAATTGATAATGTTCCTGTGATTTGTTTGACAGCAACTGCCACTGAAAAAGTGCAAGAAGACATTCTAAAAACACTTGGAATTACAGATGCCAATTGTTTTAAAGCATCCTTTAACAGACCCAACTTATTTTATGAAGTACGCCCAAAAACGAAAGAAGTTGAAAAAGACATCATTCGTTTTGTAAAACAACGTCAAGGAAAATCAGGAATTATTTATTGTTTGAGTAGAAAAAAAGTAGAAGAAATTGCTCAAATTTTACAAGTAAATGGGATCAAAGCAGTTCCTTATCATGCGGGTTTAGATGCAAAAACAAGAGTTAGACATCAAGATATGTTTTTGATGGAAGATTGTGATGTGGTTGTTGCAACGATTGCTTTTGGAATGGGAATTGACAAACCAGATGTACGTTATGTAATCCATCACGACATTCCTAAATCTTTAGAAAGCTATTATCAAGAAACGGGTAGAGCAGGACGTGATGATGGAGAAGGGTATTGTTTGGCGTTTTATTCTTATAAAGATATTGAAAAGCTCGAAAAATTCATGTCGAGCAAACCTGTAGCAGAACAAGAAATTGGTCATGCATTGCTGCAAGAAGTGGTTGGCTATGCAGAAACTTCCATGAATAGACGAAAATATTTGTTGCATTATTTTGGGGAAGATTTTGACGAAATCAATGGTGATGGAGCAGATATGGACGACAATTCCCGCAATCCAAAGAAAAAACACGAAGCCAAAGAAGATGTTGTCAAATTATTGAAAGTTGTCAAAGAATCCTTACAACAATACAAAGCCAAAGAGATTGTAAATATCATGATTGGCAAAGAAAATGCATTGTTAACCTCTCATAGAACACATTTGCAATCCTATTTTGGGATTGGAAAAGACAAACCAGCAGCGTATTGGATGGCTTTAGTTCGCCAAGTTTTGGTAGTTCATTTTATTAAAAAAGAAATTGAACAATATGGAGTCATCAAAATGGAAGCTGAAGGTGAAGTCTTTTTGAAAAAACCAACGTCGTTTATGATGACGGAAGACCATTCCTATAGTGAAGAAGATGACAATACGATTATCGCAAATGCGAAATCTTCAGGAGGTTCTGCAGATGAAGTTTTGGTAAAACAACTCAAAGATTTGCGTAAAAAAGTAGCCATGAAATTGGGAATTCCGCCTTTTGCTATTTTTCAAGATCCATCATTAGAAGACATGGCGTTGAAATATCCAATCAATTTAGATGAATTATCTAAAGTACATGGAGTAGGAGAAGGAAAAGCAAAAAAATTCGGAAAGGATTTTGTGAAATTCATTGCGGATTATGTAGAAGAGAATGACATTTTACGACCTGATGATTTGATTGTAAAAAGTACAGGTGTCAACTCAGGATTGAAATTATACATCATTCAAAATACGGATAGAAAACTACCATTGGAAGATATTGCAGATTCTAAAGGATTAGAAATGAGTGAACTGATTAAAGAAATGGAAGCCATTATTTATTCAGGAACGAAGTTGAATATTGATTATGCTGTAGATGATTTGCTAGATGAAGATCAGCAAGAAGAAATTCATGATTATTTCATGGAAGCAAAAACAGATCGAATTCAAGATGCTTTAGACGAGTTTGATGGTGAATATGA
>JANQTK010000316.1 GCA_030731695.1 Polaribacter sp. | reverse complement strand
TCAGCACGTTTTAAACCATCTTCATTTAAATTTGGATTTTGGTTTGTGGCATCTGTTCTGTCTTTTTCTGCATGACGAATCAAGTAATATGTGGTGGTTTGCGCTTGTTGGCTATTGATAAATGCACAAAAGATAATTGCAAATAGTATGATTTTTTTCATGGGAATATTGTGATTTTAATAAACGAAAGTATAAAAAAAAGCTGTCTTAAATGACAGCTTTTTAAATTGATACATACAAACTTATTTTTCTACCAAATCAGATTGATTTCTGAAAACTAGTTTTTCGTCAAAAGCATCCAATAAAATAATGCTATCTGTTGTTATTTTTCCAGATAAAATTTCTTTAGAAAGTTGGTTCAATACTTCTTTTTGAATGACTCTTTTTACAGGTCTTGCACCAAATTCTGGTTGATATCCTTTTTTAGCTAAATATGAAATAGCTTCATCTGTAGCATCTAAAGTGATGTCTTGCTTGCCAATCATTTTTTTTAATTGATCTAATTGCAAACGCACAATTTCGAAAATATCTTTTCGTTGTAGAGGCGTAAACATAATGACATCATCAATTCTGTTCATAAATTCCGGTCTTACAGTTTGTTTAAGCAATGCTAAGACTTCAATTTTAGCCAATTCAGTAATCGAATCTAAATCAGCTGTAGGATTGCTAAATTTATCCATAATGATATGGCTTCCCATATTGGATGTCATGATGATGATGGTGTTTTTAAAATCGGCAACACGTCCTTTATTGTCTGTCAATCTTCCTTCGTCCAACACTTGCAATAAAATATTAAATGTATCAGGATGTGCTTTTTCAATTTCATCTAACAACACCACTGAATAAGGTCTTCTACGAACAGCTTCTGTCAATTGCCCACCTTCATCATAACCAACATAACCTGGAGGTGCACCAATCAATCTGCTCACAGCATGACGTTCTTGGTATTCGCTCATGTCAATTCGGGTCATGGCATTTTCATCATCAAACAAATATTCAGCCAAGGCTTTTGCCAATTCTGTTTTTCCAACACCAGTTGTTCCTAAAAACAAGAAACTCCCAATAGGTTTGTTGGCATTTTGCAATCCTGCTCTTGATCGTCTTACAGCATCAGCAACAGCGATGATGGCTTCTTCTTGTCCAACTACTCTTTTATGTAAATATTGTTCTAGTTTTAGCAGTTTTTCACGTTCAGTTTGAATCATTTTGGTGACAGGAATGCCAGTCCATTTCGCAACTACTTCAGCAATATCTTCGTAAGTAACTTCTTCTTTGATCAGCGAGTTTCCTTGTTGATTCTCTAACAAGGTTTTTTGAAATGCCTCTAATTGCTCTTGTGCATCTTTAATTTTTCCATATCTAATTTCAGCTACTTTTCCATAATCGCCTTCGCGTTCCGCTTTTTCGGCTTCAATTTTCAGGTTTTCAATAGCAGATTTGGTGTTTTGAATGTTATCAACAACTTCTTTTTCTGATTTCCATTTGGCATTGATTTCATTGCGCTCTTCTTTTAAATTAGCCAAATCAGAACGCAATGATTTTAACTTTGATTCATCTTTCTCTCGTTTGATGGCTTCAATTTCGATTTCTAACTGCATTATTTTTCGATCCAACACATCTAATTCTTCAGGTTTCGAATTGATTTCCATACGCAATTTAGACGCAGCTTCGTCCATCAAATCAATGGCTTTATCTGGTAAAAAACGATTGGTGATATAGCGTTGAGACAACTCAACAGCAGCAATAATTGCTTCATCTTTGATACGCACTTTGTGATGCGTTTCATATTTTTCTTTGATTCCGCGTAAAATAGAAATGGCACTTTCCGTATCAGGCTCATCCACCAACACTTTTTGAAAACGACGTTCTAAAGCTTTGTCTTTTTCAAAGTATTTTTGATATTCATCCAACGTTGTTGCACCAATAGCACGCAATTCGCCACGAGCCAACGCAGGTTTTAAAATATTGGCAGCATCCATAGCACCTTGACCACCACCAGCACCAACCAAAGTGTGGATTTCATCAATAAACAATACAATATCTCCTTCTGAAGTAGTGACTTCTTTAATGACTGATTTTAAACGTTCTTCAAATTCTCCTTTGTATTTTGCGCCTGCAATTAAAGCGCCCATATCTAGTGAAAAAATGAGTTTGTCTTTCAAGTTTTCAGGCACGTCTCCATCTACAATTCTGTGGGCTAATCCTTCTGCAATGGCAGTTTTTCCTGTGCCTGGTTCACCCACTAAAATGGGATTATTTTTAGTTCTACGTGATAAAATTTGAAGCAGACGTCTGATTTCTTCATCACGTCCAATGACTGGATCTAATTTTCCATCTCTGGCTAATTGATTCAGATTTTTAGCAAATTTATTCA
>JANQTK010000315.1 GCA_030731695.1 Polaribacter sp. | reverse complement strand
GCTCGCAAAAATCCATCATCCAGTTGTAATCTTTGTACGAAACATAGATTTCCATAGCTGTAAATTCAGGATTATGCGTTCTGTCCATTCCTTCGTTTCTGAAGTTTTTCGAGAACTCATACACACCATCAAAACCACCAACAATCAATCTTTTTAAGTACAATTCATTGGCAATTCGCATATACAAAGGAATGTCTAACGAATTGTGATGCGTGATAAAAGGTCTTGCTGCTGCACCTCCAGGAATGGGTTGCAATACAGGCGTTTCTACTTCAAAATAACCAGCATCATTAAAAAAAGAACGCATGGCATTGAATAATTTTGTACGCTTTACAAATACTTCTTTTACATGAGGATTTACAACCAAATCAGCATAACGTTGTCTAAAACGCATTTCAGGATCGTTAAATTCATCATGCGTATTTCCTTCGGCATCTACTTTTGGCAAAGGCAAAGGTTTTAAGGCTTTACTTAGCAATTTAAATTCTTTAACCATGACTGTTTTTTCACCCACTTTTGTAGTGAATAATGTGCCAGTAATGCCTATAAAATCGCCAATATCCAATAGTTTTTTATAAACTTCATTGTACATGGTTTTGTCTTCGCCAGCACAAATTTCATCACGATTAAAATACACTTGAATTCGCCCTTCACCATCTTGCAATTCTGCAAAAGAAGCATTTCCTTGAATTCTACGAGACATCAATCTTCCAGCAATTACCACCTTTTTTCCTTCAGAAAAATCCTGCTTTATCGCTTTTGAGTTTGAATCTAATGGAAATAAATCTGCAGGATAAGGATTGATTCCTAAACCACGCAATTTTGCCAACTTTTCTCTACGTACAACTTCTTGTTCTGATAATTGCATTTTATGTGATAATTTGTAGTGTTAAAATAAGTTTGCAAAGATACAATGTTAGGTAGTAATTCACAATTAAGAAAACCATTAAAAAAAAGGTTTGTATTTGCGAAATGATTAAAAAGCCTGTATATTTGTATGTTGTTTTTAATTAAAGCAACAGTTGTGTTGTTTTGGCACTTTCGTAAAAGTGTCTTGGTGTTGTTAGCCAATGGAAAGCTTCCCTATTTTGGGACGCTTTTTTTGTTTTAGATCATTTTCTCTTGCTTTTTGTAAAAAGCATCTGATTGTAATTTCATCAATTCTCTTGCTATTTTTTGCTTGTAGGTATACAATTCATCATCTTGAGTAATATCTTTATATACTTTATGATCTATAGAATTATAGGCTTGTAAAAGTTGTTCTTTTTGATGCATTTGTTGCTGAACCCATGTTTTTATGGTAGATTCATGTTCTTCTAATTTATAATCATATTCTCCTTTTGGCGCTAAAAGCTTCGCAAAAATGGGAGAAGTTTCTATGGCTAAAAACAACAAAAAGATAAATAAAGAAGGTAACCAAGGCAATTTATTTAATGCTTGAACTCTAGCCATTAAGCCATCAAAATTTGCAATGATGGGTTGTGTTTTTGTTTCAATCAATTTTTGATTTTTTAGCAAGGATGCAATTTCAGTTTCTTTACTTTTTATTTTTTCTGAATTGTCTTTTCTAAGTTGATTTAAATTAATTAAGGAAGCATCGTGTTTGGCTCTTTTTTCTTCATAAACAGGTCCTTTTCCTATTTTTTTGGTCCCTTTTATTCCTTCTGCTTCTGCAATATAGGTTTCATACAACGCATTTGTTTCTGTTTCTTTGGTGCTAATTTCTTGTTTTAAACTCTCAATTTCTGATTTGATTTTTTCAATTTCTGGCGTAAATTGTTTTGCTATTTGAGTTTTATTATCCAACGTCATTTGGTTCTTTTCTGTTAATAAAACTTGATTGATTTCTTTTTCAAACAACTTTAATTCTAAAGGTTTAGAAATTACAATGGCAATAATCACTGCTAATACTATTCTTGGAGAAGCCTGCAAGAATTCTTTAAATTTAGAATCTGATTTTTTGATTGTTGAAACGATAAAACGATCTAAATTAAAGATTAACAAACCCCAAATAAATCCAAATATAATGGCAGCATACACGTTATCGAAAACTGTAAAAAGCGCATAACTACTAGCAATCGTAGCCATAACTGCTGTAAAAAACACAGTAGCTCCAATACCCACATATTTATTTTGTTCTCCGTTTGAACAGTTCTCAATGAGGTTTTTATCTACACCAGAACAAATTAGGAAGAAATTTTTAAGCATTTTTGATTATTAGATAATAATAATACAACGTTTAAAAATAGAATTTGTTACAAGATAAAACCTCAAACTTTAGAATTTAAGTGCCTAATTTATTTTTTTAAATATTTTATTTTATTCGTTTACTAAATGATTATAGCTCGTTTCTTTTTCCGAATTTTGTTTTAATCAATTTAAAATTCGATCAAATGAAAAAAATACTTGCACTTTTCGTCTTAATCCTATTCTTTTCTTGTAGCAAAAAATTATTCAATGAGAAATGGACCAAAGAAAAAGCACCGTCAGAATTCAAAGCAGTTTTTGAAACTACCAAAGGAAATTTCGAGATTTATGCCAAAAGAGAATGGTCTCCCCAAGGAGTTGACAGGTTGTATTCTTTGATAAAAAATGGATTTTATACAGACATGCCAATTTTTAGAGTGGTTCCTAATTTTGTGGCTCAATTTGGAATTCATAATGATTCTATTCTCAATAATAAATGGAGTAAATTTGGGGTGGATGATGAACCTGTAATTGTTAAAAACGATTCTATGACAATTGCTTTTGCAAGAGGTGGTGTAAAAACAAGAACTACTCAAATTTTTATCAATTTAAAAGATAACAATCGTTTGGATGAGTTAGAATATAGTGGAGTGAAAGGTTTTCCTGTAATTGCAAAAGTAACCAAAGGATCAGAAAATGTCTTGAAGTTTTATGATAAATATGGAGACAAATTGGGCTTTCGTCAAGATTCAATTCAAAAATATGGGAATAAATTTATCAAAAAAAACTATCCTGAAGTTGACTTTATTTACAAGGCAACTATTTTAAAATAAGTAGTTTATGACGAGATATTTTAAAATATTTTTTTTGTATGTAGCAATAATGAATTTTATTTCTATTGACTTTTTTGCCCAAGAAAAGTTTGAAAAAGAATATCGAATTCAATCAACGGAAGTTCCAAAAAAGGCTGTTGAATTAGTTCAAAAATGGAATTTCTCTTCAAAAGTGAAATGGTTTGCAGAAGAAAGTAATGATGGAATATCTTTTGAAGCAAAAGTAAAGTTTAAAGGGACATTACACAGTATCGAATTTTCTGAAAATGGAACAATTTTAGATGTTGAAAAGATAGTCAAGTTTTCAAAATTGCCTAAAAACATTCAAGAAAGTATTGAGAAAGCTTTATCAAACAATTTTCAAAAGTTCAAAATCACTAAAATTCAAATTCAATTTTTAGGATCTGAAAATGAGATTTTTAATGCTGTTTTTAAAGATGAAGTACTACCTAAAAACACCAATTATGAAATTGAATTAAAAGGAAAAAAATCCAATGAATTTTTTATGTATGAAGTGTTATTATCTGCTGATTTTGTGCTAAAAAAAGAGTTGAAGTTTTCATCAGTAAACTCAATAAATCTCCAGTTTTAATGAGAGTTTTTGCTGTTTTCTTTTTATGTTTTGTGAGTAGTTTTATATTTGGTCAATCAAATTTTGAATTTGGTTTATTGCCAAAAGCAATCATATCTAAAGATATTTCACAAAAGACAAAGTGGATCAATAGTGTTGAATTGAGAACTGTTTTATATGATGAAAATTTTCAATTAACTCATAATTTGATTGATCTATCAACTATTGTATCTCAAAAAGTGGGTTTGAATCAATCTTTTAATGTTGGTTATATTTTGCGTTTTAGGGATCAAGAAACTATTCATAGAACATTTCAACATTACAACTTTGTTAAGCAATATTCAGCATTAAAATTGGCACATAGATTTGCCTTTGAGCAGTTTTTTGAAACAAATAAACAAACTACTTTTAGAACTAGGTATCAAATTAGTGCTGAAAAGCCCTTAAATGGCGAACGTGTTGACGTAAAAGAATTTTATTTGAAAATGGGTAATGAGTATTTGTACAATTTTAAAAACAACTTAGAAATTCGGTTTACTCCTTTTTTAGGATATAGAGCTACAAAAAAACAACGTTTTGAAATTGGTTTTGATTACCGGATTTCCGAATTTATTGACAATTCAACCATGAATAATTTATGGTTTAGAACAACCATGTATATCAGTTTGGATTGATTTTTTTCAAAAAAAAACCACTGAAAAGCTTCAGTGGTTTTTTTATTTTTTATGGTAAACTATTATTCTATTTTAAAGATAACTTTTCTTGCTAAAGGTCTAGCTTCTTTACCAACGCTAGCATCTATTCCTCCACCAGCATAAGTCAATCTTGAAGAATCAATTCCAGCAGCAACTAACATATCAAACACATTTTTTGCTCTATCATTAGAAAGTTTTTGATTACTAGTATCTGAACCTGTCTCATCAGCATAACCTATAATTGTGGCTTTTATATAAGGATTGTCTAACATAAAATGTTTGATATAGTTAATAGAATTCAAAGACCCTTCTTGAATACTTGTTTTATTTACATCAAAAAATACACTTGCATATCCATTATTTAACAACTCTTTTATAAATTCAACATTCGAATAAACGATGTTACCGTCTTGAGATATTTTCTCTCCTTTTTTAATATATCTGTTATCTAATTCTGTGATGATCAATTCATTAGTAACAACAACTTCCTTATTTTTTAATTTTTCAATTTCAGCCTCAGCACTATCTAATCGTTTTTTTAGTGCATCAATTTCAGTAGATACTACTTCATTCGAAATTTCTTCAATTGCAAAATCAGCATGTTGTTTTTTATTTCCTAAAGCAATATTAACCCCAATAGAAGTGTTAAACATACTTACGTTTGTTTCTCTAGATGTTGGATTTGGACCACCATCAATACTGTTTTCTTGAAAAAAATGAAGTATTGATGAGAAATCAGCAAATACAGAAATTTTGTCAGAAATTTTAAACTGAGGTGTTAAACCAATAAGTAAGTTAACCATACCATCACCTCCATTAACTATTGGCTCGAGAGTGTTTAAGCTTGAAAAACCACCACCTGCATGAAGTAAAACATTGAAACGGTCTGTCCATGAGTTAAAATGTAAAATACTACCTAAATTCACAACTCCTTCAAAGGTTGCTCTGTAATAGTTTGAGGAGAAAGGTGTAGTCCCTTTCGATTCAGCAAATTTACTGAAACCTAAATCAATTCTTAATCCAAAGCGATTGTTAAGCATGTATCTTACACCTAAATTTCCTTGACCTAATGGATTTGCATTATAACCTGGTGATAATGGCACTCCAATAGTGTGAATTCCAGCACCTAAATCAATAGACCATTTATTGTAATCTTGTGCTGTTGTATTGTTTGATATTAAGACGAACAAACCGCCTAAAAATAATGATTTTAAAAATTTCATTCCCCGTTAATTTTAATTGCCACAAATTTAATATTATTTATTGAACCAAATCAAATTATTTTTAAGCTTTAATTTTGATAAAAATAATGATTTTTGTTGTTTTATTTTTTAGATAATTCAGTAAAATATTGATAAAAATAGGAAATGGTTTCTATACCTTTTAAATAATTCCATATTCCAAAATGTTCGTTTGGAGAATGAATTGCATCAGAATCCAATCCAAAACCCATCAAAATAGTTTTGCTTTTTAACTCTTGTTCAAAAAGAGCAACAATTGGAATACTGCCTCCACTTCTTTGTGGAATTGGAGTTTTTCCAAAACTAGTTTCATATGCTTTGCTTGCTGCTTTATATTCGATTGTATCAATTGGTGTTACATAACCTTGCCCACCATGATGCGGTTTTACTACAACTTTTACTGATTTTGGAGCGATACTTTCAAAATGATTTTTGAATAATTCTGTAATTTTTTCCCAGTTTTGATTGGGTACTAAACGCATTGATATTTTTGCAAATGCTTTGCTGGCAATAACAGTTTTTGCACCTTCTCCAGTATATCCTCCCCAAATTCCATTGACATCTAGTGTAGGTCTTATGGAATTTCGTTCGTTAGTTGTGTAGCCTTTTTCGCCATGAACCTCTTCAATATCTAATGCTTTTTTATAATTTTCTAATAAAAAAGGAGCTTTTGCCATTGCAGCTCTCTCAGTTGAAGAGAGTTCTTCAACTGCATCATAAAATCCTGGAATCGTAATATGATTATTTTCATCATGCAAAGAAGCAATCATTTTTGTTAAAATATTGATAGGATTTGCAACTGCACCACCATATAATCCAGAATGCAAATCTCTATTTGGTCCTGTAACTTCTACTTCTACATAACTCAAACCACGTAAACCTGTTGTGATAGATGGAATATCATTTGCAATCATCCCAGTATCAGAAATTAAAATGACATCATTTGCTAATTTTTCCTTGTTTCTAGGAACAAACCAAGACAAATTTTTTGAACCAACTTCTTCTTCACCCTCAATCATGAATTTTACGTTGCAAGGCAAGTTTCCTGATTTTGTCATATATTCTAAAGCCTTTACATGCATAAACATTTGACCTTTATCATCGCAAGCACCTCTAGCAAAAATAGCACCTTCAGGATGAATCGCTGTTTTTTTGATAACGGGTTCAAATGGAGGAGAATCCCATAAATTGATAGGATCTGCAGGTTGCACATCATAATGCCCATAAACCAAAACCGTAGGTAAGTTTTTGTCAATTATTTTTTCACCATAAACAATAGGATATCCAGGAGTTTCGCATATTTCTACTTTGTCACATCCCGCTTTTTTTAAACTTTCAGAAATAAAATTTGCTGTGCGTAACACCTCTTTTTTATAAGACGAATCTGCACTTACAGAAGGTATTTTTAACAACTCAATCAATTCTTCTACAAACCTATCTTTATGCTCATTGATATATATTTTTACAGTATTCATATGCTTGTTTTAATTCACTTCAAAAATAGAAAAATAATAATTAACTGCTTTGTAGTTTGTGAGGTTTGTTTATATTTGCATCCCAATTGCGAGCGTGGTGGAATTGGTAGACACGCTAGACTTAGGATCTAGTGCCGTGAGGTGTGAGAGTTCGAGTCTCTCCGCTCGTACTATAAGCCTTTCAGAGATAATTCTTTGAAAGGTTTTTTTATATACATAATTTTGTAGTTTGGAAGGTTAGAAATCTAAACTTTTTTAGTATTGATTTTATTTCTTTTTTTTTACTTTTGAAATTATTAAAAAATTATTCTGATATTTACAAAAATAATTGTTAAATTATTGGATTTGTTTTAAAAAATCAACAGCTTAAAGTCTATGAACCTCCCCCAAAAATAGGCTAATAAAAACCAAAACATGATGAGAATAATTCTAATAGCGAGCTTTTTGTTTGGTGTCCAAATTTTATATAGTCAAAATGTCATAAATAGTTCAGGAGGAGATATAGTGAATGCTAACGGTTCGACTAGCTTTTCTATTGGCCAGGTTTTTTATGGGAATTCGGTTGGTAAAAATGGACAAGTAAATCAAGGTGTTCAGCATAGTATTGAACTTTTTGCTTTGAGCAATGTAGAACTTGAAACGGTTACTTTAAAAGCAACTACCTTTCCCAATCCTACAAAAGACAATATTTTATTAAACATACAAATTGCCGATTTAAACAATTTTTCTTATCAACTATTTAATGTTAAAGGTCAAAAAATAGGATTCGAAAAAATTAAAAATGAAAACACTAATATTTCATTAAATAACCTATCTGCTGGTATTTACATTTTAAAAGTATTGCAAAAAAACAACCAATTAAAAACCTTTAAAATTATAAAACAATAATTATGAAAAAGATTTTACTAATAACGATTCTGTTGTTTTTGTCATTAATGACATTTTCTCAAACTCCCGAAAAAATGAGCTATCAAGCCATCGTTAGAAATTCAGATGGAAGTTTGCTGAGTGAAAAAGTTGTGGGAATTAGAATCAGTGTTTTAAAAAATGCTACATCTGGCGCTTCTGTATATACTGAAACTCATACTATTCAGACAAATGTCAATGGTTTAGTGTCCTTAGAAATTGGAACAGGTACAGTCGTTAGTGGCGTTTTTTCATCAATTGATTGGAGTAATGATTCTTATTTTATAAAAACCGAAACGGATATAGAAGGAGCGACAAATTACACAATTTCAGGAACAAGTCAATTATTAAGCGTTCCTTATGCATTGCATGCTAAAACAGCGGCAAACGTTTTTACATATAAAGTAGGAGACTTTGCGCACGGAGGTATTGTTTTTTGGGTTGATGAAACTGGACAACATGGGTTGGTTTGCTCTAAAGTGAATCAAAGCACAGGGATAAGATGGTTTGCAGGTACTTTTGGAAACACCCAGGCAAAAAGAAACGGTTTGTATGGAGGAAAAGCAAATAATAGTATCATTATTTCATCACATGTTGCAATTGGTGATGATAGTAACAGCTATGCAGCAAGGCTATGCAGCGAATTACAAGTTGTCGAAAATAATGTAACCTATGGTGATTGGTATTTGCCAAGTACTTTTGAACTAAAATTGTTATCGCAAAATGCAACAGTAGTTAATAGCACAGCTATTTCAAATGGAGGAGAAAGTTTAATAAATAATTTTTATTGGAGTTCAACAGAAAATACGAATAGTAGAGCATGGATTGTAAATATCTCAGATGCTCAAGAATCAAATGTTTTAAAAAGTAGCCAAAACCCAGTTCGAGCAATTAGGTCTTTTTAAAATGTATAAAACTAAAACTATTCCAATTTCTAAATGATCAATATTAAAACGGTTATCATAGATTCTGATGAATCTTCTTTAACAAGATTAGAAACGCTACTAACAAAGTTTCATGAAGTAGAGGTTTTAGGTACTTTCGTAAATCCAATTGATGGATTGGATTTTATTTTAAAAAACGAAATAGATGTAGCTTTTGTGCAAATTGAAATGCCAAGTCTATCAGGTTTAGAGTTAGCTGAAGAGATTAGTAAAAGAGAAGCTAAAGTTAAAATTATATTTATATCAGATCACACACATTATGCTATAAAAGCCATAAAAGTATCTGTATTTGATTATTTATTAAAACCAATTTCAATAGATGAGGTAAAAGTATCTTTACAGCGTTTTAGTGTAAAGTACAAAATGAACTTGAACAGTAAGGAAATGCAAATTATTAGAAATATGTCTGATGGTTTAAATAGCAAGTTAATTGGCGAAAAACTATTTATTAGTAAACATACTGTAGACAAATACAGAAGAAATATTTTAGAGAAGACCAATTGCTCAAATACAGCTGAATTAGTGAGATTTGCCACTCAAACAGGAATTATATAACTGATTATTTGATAATTATATTTATAAATAGTCGAAATAGCTTATAAATAGATGATAAATAAGATACAATTGTACTATTTATAGTATAGTTTTTTTTAAATATTTACACTAATTTTACCAATTCATAGAAGTCTCCCTGAATTTCTATGTTAGAGTCATCCCTTAGACTCTGAATAGTAACCCAACTTTTAAAATACCAAATTATGAAAAATAAAATTACATTATTATTAGTGTGCGCGTTTTTTGCAGTTAGTTCAGCTTTTTCACAAACCGTAAATAGACTTGCGGTGTCAGGAAACGGTTCGTTTACTGTGACGCTCACTGAGACTATTCCTTCAGATCATACAGCTAGATTTTATGCTGGACAACCTATTTTTAATGATGGTCCTACAACTTTCATGCTAAATACTCCTGGTGAAATGGGTGTTACCATAAATGGGACTAGTGGTGAGTATTTTGTTGCTGTAGGGTATAAACTCTTTAGTAATGTTGGTAATATTGAACATTCGGCTCATGAGGTTCAAGTTAGAGTAGGAGATGTTACTGCGCCAGTAATTAACCTAATTGGTGCTGCTACGCAAACAATACAGCAAGGTGGAAGTGTTACATTAGGTGCTACTTCTACTGATATTATTGGTGGTCATACTGATGTTCTTATAGTAAATGAAGATTTAAATGGTTTGGATGTAGATACTCCAGGGACTTATACAGTATTATATAATGTAACAGATTTATCTGGTAATTCTGCAGATCAAGTTGAATTAACTGTAAATGTTATTTCACCTGACATAACACCACCAACAGGTTATTCAATTACAAACGCAACTAGTTTGGTGAATACAGGCAACCAAGCTGCTTTTTCTTTTGAAATAGTAGGATTAGAGGCCAATGCTTCATACAGTTGGTCAATTTCAGATGGTAATAATACTCCTTTAACAGGCAGTGGAACATGGAATGGAACAGGTCAAGTTATTATATCTAATGATGTTTCAGGTTTAAATGACGGTACGTTAACCGTAAGTGTAACCTCTACTGACCCTTCTAATAATACAGGTCAGCTAGTTACAGAAACAACAACAAAAGATACAACTCCACCAGTAATCTCAAATATTTCAATGACTTCTAGCAATGCAAACACAAGTTATGCTAAAGCAGGAGATGTCATTACAATGGTTTTTACATCCAATGAAACCATAAACACACCAACAGTATTTATAGCAGGTCAACCAGCAACTGTTTCTAACAACGGAAATGATTGGACAGCTACAATTACAGTAGATGGAAATTCAAATGAAGGATCTGCAAATTTTACAATTGCTGATATTTCTGATTTAGCTTCAAATACCACAAATAGTATTCAAGGCACCCCAGCTACAACAGCAATTATAGATGTAACAGCACCAGCAGCATTAGTTACTCCTAATCCAATAGCGTTAAATATCAACACCAATCCAACGCTTACCGTTCAAGATATCAATGATGGTTCAAATGACAATATTACAGATTTACAAAACTTAACGTTATCAATAGACAAAACAGCATTCAGTTGTGATGATATTGTATTAGGTCAAGTAAGTACTCAATATCTAGTTACCTTAACAGTAACAGATCAGTCAGGAAATACGTCAATAGCTACTAAAACTATTTCGGTAGTAGATGATGTTGCTCCACAAAATGTACAATTAGTAAATCCAA
>JANQTK010000314.1:8524-11220 GCA_030731695.1 Polaribacter sp. | reverse complement strand
TTGTTGCACCACCTCAAATACCTCACTTGCCTCAACTTTCAGCGTCTTGTGTTTGTATTTTACAATTAATTGATAATCATGAGTAGCCATCAATATGGTTTTTCCACTTTGATGAATTTTATTCAACAACTCCATTACTTCTAAAGAAGTTTTTGGATCTAAATTTCCTGTTGGCTCATCAGCCAAAATCAATTCTGGATCATTTAACAACGCTCTTGCAATGGCAACTCTTTGTTGTTCACCTCCCGAAAGTTCGTATGCTTTTTTTGAAGCTTTTGATTGCATTCCTACTTTTTCTAAAACTTCATTAATTTTTTGATTGATATCCTCTTTGTTTTTCCAGCCTGTTGCTTTTAAAACAAATTCTAAATTTCCAAAAACAGATCGATCTGTTAGTAATTTAAAATCTTGAAAAACGATGCCAATTTTTCTTCTTAAATAAGGAATATTTTTATCTTTTAAGTTTTCTAAATCAAAACCAACTACAGTCCCTTTTCCTTCCTGTAAAGGAATATCTGAATAGAGCGTTTTCATCAAACTACTTTTTCCACTGCCAGTTTTTCCTATCATATAATAAAAATCACCTTTGTTGATGGTTAAATTTACATTCGATAAAACGAGTGAATCTCCTTGATAAATATTGGCATTTTCTAGATGCAAAACAGCATTTTCCATAAAAAATAGTTAACACTACAAACTTATAAGTTTCTATTGATTTTACATCAATAAATCGCAACAATTCTTACATTTGAGGTATTAAAATTTTATAAAATTTTACAGTTATTCAAACAAAGCGAATATTTATTCGTTATCAATACAACTAAATTCATTGATATGAAAAAATGCTTTTCAAAAAAATATTTGCTCACCTTCTTATTTTTATCTGTGACTGCTTTGCATTTTTCACAACAATCCATTATCGAAACGAGTTTATTGACCGATTTTAATAATGCTTTGCAATTGTATCAGAGTAAAGCCTACACAGCAGCTCAAAAATCTTTTGAAAAAGTGGTGAAAAACAGTCACGAAAATTCGAATTTAAAAGCAGATGCTGCTTACTTTGAAGCAATGTGCGCTTTGAAATTACAGCAAACTTCAGCTGATCAAAAAATATTGGATTTTGTGGCAACATATCCTAATAGCACAAAAAAAAATCAAGCTTTTTTTAATGTTGGAAATTATTATTTCGCCAACAAAAAACCTGCGTATGCTTTAAAATGGTATCAAAAAGTAAACAAAGAAGTGCTTTCTGAAGAAAACAGAAAAGAACTCAATTTTAAATCAGGGTATAGTTTACTGGTTTCAGGTGACTTATCATCAGCCAAAAATCTTTTTTTACCATTGATCAATGATGGAAAATATGGCAATGATGCAAGATATTATTATGGATTTATCGCTTATAAATTAGAGGATTATGGCATTGCAGAATCCACTTTAAAGGAAATTGCAGACAATGAGTCTTACAAAGCTGAAATCTCTTATTATTTATTAGACATCAGCTTTAAATCAGGAAAATTTGAAAGATGTATTAAAGTTGGGGAGGAATTGTTAAAAGACAAAAAGAGAAATGATTTTTCGGATATTTCAAAAATTGTAGGTGAAAGTTATTTCAATTTAGGAAATTATGCAGCTGCAATTCCGTATTTAAAAAACTATAAAGGCATCAAAGGAAAATGGAACAACACCGATTTTTATCAATTAGGGTATGCATTTTACAAACAAAATGACTTTGAAAATGCCATTGCTTATTTCAATAAAATTATTGATCAAAAAAATGCAGTTTCGCAAAATGCCTATTATCATTTAGCCGAATGTTATTTAAATACTGGTAAAAAAAATGAGGCTTTGAACGCATTTAAAACAGCAAGTGAAATGGATTTTAATCAAAAAATCAAAGAAGATGCTGCTTTAAATTATGCAAAATTGAGTTATGAAGAAGGAAATCCGTTTGAAAATGTGGCAGATGTTCTTCAAAATTATTTGAAAAATTATCCAAATTCTACTTCTTATAAGGAAATAAATCAATTGGTTGTGTATTCATTTATTCATCAACAAGATTATGAAGGTGCGCTGAATTATTTAAAAAAGAAAAAAACAGATGATAATACAGCACTCTCTTTAGAAGTTTCTTTGTACAGAGGAATTCAATTATTTACTGATAAAAAATATACAAAAGCATTGCCTTATTTCACCATTAGTAAAAAATCTTTAACACCTGAAATTTTTCAAAAAGGGTATTATTGGGAAGCAGAAACTTTGTTTAAATTGGAAAATTTTGAAGATGCTTTGACAAAATTTTTATCTACAGCAACCTTAGAAAAAACAAGTAAAACAACTGAACTTCAATTGATTGATTACAATTTAGGGTATTGTTATTTTAAATTGAATAAATACCCAGAAGCTATTCGTTCTTTTAAAATAGTACTTCAAAAAAAGGATTTAGAAAACAACATTAAACAAGATGCTACTTTGCGTTTAGCTGATAGTTATTATGCAATAAGCAACTTTGGTGACGCCATTAAATCGTATCAATTAGTAATTAATGAAACTGGAATTAGAGCTGATTACGCTCAATATCAAATTGGAATGAGTCATGGCTTTAGAGGAGAAAATTTGCAAAAAATTGATGCTTTGAAAAAAGTAGTGAGCAATTTTGAAAATTCTGATTTAAAAGATGACGCTTTGTTTCAATTGGC
>JANQTK010000314.1:6224-8424 GCA_030731695.1 Polaribacter sp. | reverse complement strand
GAATTTGTTGCCTGGACAAAAACCTTACGTTTTGTAAATGTGAGTGTATCTGAACTTGAAAAATCGGCTTTTATAATCGCTGAAAGAAAATATTTTGACGATACAAATAATCAAAATACCATTTTAAGTTTGACAAAATATTTAAAAAATTATCCAGATGGAGTCAATGAATTAAAAGCAAATTATTATTTGGCAAGCACATACTTTAAAGAAAAAGAATTTGACAATGCAATTCCATATTTCGAAAAAGTAATCAAAGCAGGACAATCTAATTTTAGTGAGGATGCTTTAGCAAAACTAGCAGAAATTCAATTATCAAAAGAAAATTATGATGCTGCAATTCCATTATTAGAACGTTTAGAGCAAGAGGCCTATACTACAGAAAATGCGGCATTTGCGCAAAGTAATTTGATGAAAGCCTATTTTTCGAAAGAAGCTTTTGAAAAATCATTGACTTTTGCTAAGAAAGTATTGTCAAAAGAAAACATTTCAGCTGCTTTAGAAATGGATGCAAAAACCATTATTGCAAGAGCTTCTTTTAAATTAAATGATTTTGAAACGTCTAGAGAGTACTATAAAATAATTGAAAATAAAGCAGTTGGAGAATTAAAAGCAGAAATTTTATACTACGAAGCATATTTTCAAAATCAAGGAAAAGCGTATGAAAAATCAAACGAAATTGTAAAAAAATTGATTGCAGAATTTGCCTCTTACAAATATTGGGGTGTGAAAAGTTATGTGATTATGGGGAAAAATTATTATGGTCTGAAAGATGCATATCAAGCAACATTTATTTTGGAAAATGTGATAAAAAATTTCCCTCAATTTGAAGATGTAGTAAGAGAAGCAAAAACAGAACTTATAAAAATTAAAGACACAGAATCTAAAACAAATAATTCTATCAATCCACAAATTAAAAATTAATGAAAAAAGGTTTTCTAATTCTTGCATTCATCAATATTTTCAATGTTTTTTCTCAAAAGAAAACAGCTGAAAAAGTAAAAGATACTGTAAAAACAGAAGTGGTTGAAGTGATCACAACTTACAATCCAAAAATAGCTGATGCTACTAAAATATCTTTAAATCCAAGTGTTAATTTGTTAGAAAAAACAAAAAAACAACCACTCAAATACACTATTTTTTCAGTGCCTGTAGCCTCTACATTTATCCCAAAAAGTGGTGTTATAAAAGGCATTGATGTTGGTGTAAAAGAACGGATTTATGACAATTTTATAGCTGCTGGCTTTGGGAATTACACATCACCTTACTTCGAAACTTTTTTACATAAACATACACGTTTTCAAAGCGAATTTGGGCTATCTGTAAAGTACAATGCTTCTTTCGATAATATTGAAAATACTGTTTTGAATAGTGATTTTTCCAATCTTGGAATGAGTCTTTTTTACAAGCAAGATGAGCGTTACTTTGATTGGAAAGTGACTTTAAACTCAGAAAGAAATCATTACAATTGGTATGGAATTGACCAGAATTTCATTGCCAATTCCACAACAAGATTCATCGATGAAAGGCAAAAATACAATCTGTTTAATGCAATTGGAGAAATGGATTTTTTAGATGCTTATGTAGATAAAAGTAGTTTGTCTATCTCATATTTTAATGATGATTTTAACAGTGAAGAAATTCTTATTGCCTTAAATACTGATTTAGACATTCCAACTAGTTTTTTAAGAGAAAATTTAAAAATAGGAACCAAATTAGAATACTTAAATGGCTCATTTGGATCAGATTATGCAATTACAAATGTTTTGAATTACAATATTTTCACTGCAAAAATTGCCCCTGAATACAACACAATTTATAAAGATTTTACCATAAAATTAGGCGCAAAAGTTTTTGCCTCCATTGATGGAGAAAATAGTGTTACTAACTTTTTGGTGTATCCTGATATCAAGATTCAAAAAGCATTATTAAAAGAAAATTTGCAGCTATTTGGAGGAATTTCTGGGGACTTAAAAACGAATACTTACAGAGATTTTGTAGATGAAAATCCATTTGTTTCACCAACAATTTTTATAACACAAACTGCTGAAAGATTCAATGCTTTTGTAGGATTTAATGGAATTCTAAACAATACAATTAGTTATACAATTTCTGCAAATTTTAAAAACGAACAAGACAAGCCTTTGTTTATAAAAAATAATTCAAAATCCGATGGTATGACCACTTCTTTAAATGGAAT
>JANQTK010000314.1:2604-6124 GCA_030731695.1 Polaribacter sp. | reverse complement strand
AATTCGAATTACCAACGATTTGTAAATTTTGAAGTCCAAGGTTTTCAAATTTTAGGTGGTATTACGTATAAATTTGATTTTTAAAAAATTGTAGATTTCTCTTCCTTTTATTTTTTGTAGTTTTATCAACTAAATTTATAATTTACAAATGAGAGCAATCACACTTTTAATTTTTACTTCTTTTTTGTTTTTTTCATTTGCTCAAAAACAAGAAAAAACAATCATTTCTGATGCATTAACAGCAGAAGAAATACAAGATTCTACAAATATCAAACAACTATTTAACAGCGCTTTAACCGAAGGGAAATCGTATGAATGGTTGCGCGATTTAACTCAAAATATTGGCGGAAGATTATCAGGATCTGAAGAGGCTCAAAAAGCTGTTGAGTGGGGAGAAAAATTAATGAAAGAAGTAGGTTTAGATTCTGTTTGGTTGCAACCTGTCATGGTGCCACATTGGGTTCGTGGTGAGAAAGAAATTGCAAATTACAGCATCAATGGCAAACAAAAAAATGTAGCAATCTGCGCATTGGGTTTTTCAATTGCAACACCAACTGAAGGAATTTCAGCAGAAGTTATAGAAGTAAAAAGCTTAGAAGAAGCCAAGGCTTTGGGTACTAAAATGCAAGGAAAAATAGTCTTTTTCAATAGAGCTTTTGACAATACACAAATACACACTTTTAAAGCATATGGAGGCTGTGTTGATCAACGTGTTCAAGGCGCTGCAGTTTGTGGAGAATTTGGTGCAAAAGGCGTAATTGTGCGCTCTATGACCAATTCTATTGACGATTTTCCACACACTGGAACCATGAGTTATGGAGATTTATCAGAAGAAAAATACATTCCTGCAGCTGCAATTAGTAGTCAAGCAGCTGAAATGTTAAGTGCTGATTTGAAACAAAATCCAACGTTGAAATTTTATTTCAAACAGAGTTGTGAAAATTTACCAGATGCACCATCATTCAATGTTGTTGGCGAAATCAAAGGAAGTAAAACTCCTGAAAATATTTTTGTGGTGGGTGGTCATTTAGATTCTTGGGATTTAGGAGAAGGTGCTCATGATGATGGAACAGGAATTGTACAATCTTTAGAAGTGGCTTATTTGTTCAAAAAAAACAATATCAAACCTAAAAATACCTTGCGAGTTGTATTTTTTATGAATGAAGAAAATGGCACAAGAGGCGCAAAAAAATATGCTGAAATGGCAAAACTGAATAAGGAAAATCATATTGGTGGGTTAGAATCAGATTCAGGTGGACACACTCCAAGAGGATTTTCAATTGACGCAAATACAGCAAATACTGAATTATTAATTAGCTGGAAAAAACTATTGGCTCCTTATGGTTTGCATGATATTGAAAAAGGTGGTTCAGGAGCAGATATTAGTCCTTTGAAAAGTGATAATGTAACCTTAGTTGGCTACAGACCAGATTCTCAACGCTATTTTGATTATCATCACACAAGCAGAGATACTTTTGATAAAGTAAACAAACGCGAACTAGAATTAGGAAGTGCTTCTATGGCAGGAATCATCTATTTGATGGATAAATATCTGTATAACGATACACCTGTAAAACCTTAATTTTATGGAAGTTACAATTACAGTATTGAAAATTATTTACGGAGGATTTTTTTGTTTTGCAGGAATCATGCACATCATTAAACCACATTTTTTCAAACATTTCATTCCTGATTTTTTACCTAAAAAAGTCGTTAATTATGTTGTTGGGATTTTAGAATTTAGTGTTGGCCTTGGATTATTTTTTTCGGAAACTGTAAAACTAGCATCTTTAGGAATCATCATTTTATTGATTATTTTCTTACCAATTCATATTTGGGATGTTACTAAAAAAAGACCTGCAATAGGGTCTAAAAAAATTGCCATTGTTAGAATTCCATTGCAATTTTTATTGCTATATGGAATTTATATTGTGTATATAAACTCATAATTTATCATGAAAAAATTTAGCTTAATCCTTACTTTTTCTTTCTTTTTAATCGCTTGTCAAAAAGAAAAAGTTGATATGATTGTCATCAATTCTAATACTTATACCGTTAATAATTCATTTGAAATTATTGAAGCATTCGCCATAAAAGATGGGAAATTTGTTGCAATTGATTCCAATGAAGAAATTCAAAAAAATTATCAATCTGACAATATAATTGATGCTAAAAACCAAACTATTGTACCTGGTTTGATTGATGCACATTGCCATTTTTACAGAATGGGTTTGCAACAACAAAAAGTAAGTTTAGAAGGCACCAAAAGTTATGATGAAGTATTAGAAAAGTTAGTTGCTTTTCAAAAAGAAAAAAACGTCGATTTTATTACAGGTCGTGGTTGGGACCAGAATGATTGGGAAATAAAAGAGTTTCCAACAAAAGAAAAATTAGATGCTTTGTTTCCAACAATTCCAGTAGCAATTCGAAGAGTTGATGGTCATGCCTTATTGGTAAATCAGGCAGCTATTGATTTGGCAGGAATTAATGAAAATACCAAAGTTTCTGGTGGAGAAATCATTCTAAAAGATGGAAAAATGACAGGAATTTTGATTGATGCAGCTATGAGTTTTATTAGAATTCCTGAACCATCAAAAAATGAAGCTATTCAAGGTTTATTAGATGCTCAAAAAATATGTTTTTCTTACGGATTAACCACTGTTGATGATGCAGGAATTGATCAAAATACGATTGAATTGATAGATAGTTTACAGCAAACTAACGATTTAAAAATGCGTATTTACGCAATGATTTCTGGAGATAATCAAGCACAGATAGATTACTACATCAACAAAGGAATATACAAAACTGATAAATTAAATGTGCGCTCTTTCAAAGTGTATGGAGATGGAGCTTTGGGTTCTAGAGGAGCTGCAATGCGTAAATCATATTCAGACAGAGAAAATCATTTTGGTGCATTGATTTATTCACCAGAAAGATATCAAGAAATCGCTAGACAAATTGCTGCATCTGATTTTCAGATGAATACGCATGCTATTGGAGATTCTGCAAACACTTGGTTGTTAAAAACCTATAAAGATGTATTAAAAAACAAGAAAAATAGTCGTTGGCGAATTGAACATGCACAAATTATTTCACCAGAAGATTTTAAAAATTTTGACAACATTTTGCCTTCAGTCCAGCCAACGCATGCAACTTCGGATATGTATTGGGCACAAGACAGAATTGGAAAAGAACGCATGAAAGGTGCGTATGCTTTTAAAGATTTATTGAAAAATTATGGAAAAATCGCTTTAGGAACAGACTTTCCTGTAGAGCAAGTAAATCCGTTTTTGACATTTTACGCAGCAACCATTAGAAAAGATGTGGATAATTTTCCTCAGAACGGATTTCAAATAGAAAATGCTTTAACAAGAGAAGAAACCTTAAAAGGAATGACTATTTGGGCAGCTTATTCCAATTTTGAAGAACATGAAAAAGGCAGTATAGAAGTTGGGAAATTTGCAGATTTCGTAATTTTAAGTCAAGATATTATGAAAGTTGACGGAAAAGAAATTCC
>JANQTK010000314.1:0-2504 GCA_030731695.1 Polaribacter sp. | reverse complement strand
CTTTTTCGCAAGAAAAAGATGAAGCAATCAAACTAAATTTGACAATCAGAGATTATAATAATAAACCTGTTCCAGGAGCAGTCATACTATTAGATAATGTGAAACAAACAAGAGTTGCTAACTCATCAGGAAATTTTAAAGTCAATTTAAAAAAAGCGCCTATAGAAATTACTGTATATTCTCCAATGGTTGGAGTTCAAACAGTAAAATATTTAGGAAATCCTAATATGATTGTCAATATTAAAAGACCTACAAATGATGATGTTTCAGACACTTCTAGAGAAAAAATTGCAGATCCAATGCAATTTAGAGATATCTATGATTATTTAAGAGGTAAAGTAGCTGGAGTTGTTGTAACTGCAAGAAATTCTATTGTGATAAGAGGAGCTAGTGATTTTAGAGAAAATAAATCTCCATTATTTATTTTAAATGGTGTTCAAGTGGATGAGACTACTTTTGGTCAAATTATTCCAACAACCATTCAATCTATAAAAATTTTAAAAGGCCCTGAAACTGCAATCTACGGAATTAGAGGTGCAAATGGGGTTATTGAAGTAACAACAACTATCTAAAAATAGATTTAATCTTAAAATATAAAAAAAGCGAGACTAATTTTTAGTTTCGCTTTTTTTTAAGTTAAAATCGTGTCAATTATTTCTTATAGAAGATACAAATTCGTGAATTTTATCAATACCTTTTTCTTCTAAAAAATTGATAAAAGCAGAACCAATAATGGCTCCATGTCCATATTCACAAGCTTTTGAAAAAGTAGTATGATCAGAAATCCCAAAGCCAATTACCAAATTACTTTTTAAGTTCATTGCCTTGATTCGTTTAAAATAATCTATTTGTTGTTGGGAAATTTCTCCTTTTGCCCCAGTAATAGAACTTGAAGCTACCATATAAATAAAACTTTCAGTGTAGGAATCTATTTTTTTAATACGTTCTTCTGTAGTTTGAGGAGTAATTAAAAAAACATTTTTAATACCATATTTATCAAACAATTGTTTGTAATGATTTTCAAACTCAACCATTGGTAAATCTGGCAAAATAAGGGTATCAATTCCGCAATCTACTACTTTTTGGCAAAATTTATCTTCACCATATTTTAGCATTTGGTTTAAATATCCCATTAAAACCAAAGGTGTTTTATTCGTACTTTTTATAGTCATTAATTGCTCAAAAACAACATCTAAATTAATTCCGTTTTGCAATGCTTTTTGACTACTTTCCTGAATTGTTGGTCCATCTGCCAAAGGATCAGAATACGGCAAACCTACTTCAATAAAATCAACTCCCGCATTTTCTAATTCTGAAATTACTGATGCTGTATCATCAAGTTTTGGAAAACCTGCAGTAAAATAGATAGACAAAACTTCACTCTTTTTTGTTTGAAAAATATTTTTAATTGCGTTCATCGTTTATTCCTCTAAATGTTTGATAAAAGTTTCCAAATCCTTATCCCCTCTTCCTGATAAATTAATCACAATTACCTGGTCTTTTCTTAGTGTCATTTTTGGCAAAACAGCCAAAGCATGCGCGGTTTCCAACGCAGGAATAATACCTTCAATTTTTGTCAATTCAAAAGCAGCATCTAACGCTTCTTTATCTGTAGCATTCATAAATTTAGCTCTACCACTTTCAAATAAAAAGGCATGTAAAGGGCCAACTCCAGGATAATCCAATCCTGCAGAAATTGAATACGGTTCTACAATTTGTCCATATTCATCTTGCATTAAAATAGTTTTACTTCCGTGAATAATTCCTACTTGACCTAATTGCGAAGTTGCCGCACTTTCTCCTGAATGAACACCTAAACCAGCTGCTTCAACAGCAATTAACTCCACATCTTCATTATCCATATAATGATAAAAAGCGCCAGCAGCATTGCTTCCTCCACCAACACAAGCTATAATTGTATTCGGATTTTCATTCCCTGTTTTTTCTTTCAATTGCCATTTCATTTCTTCGGAAATTACAGCTTGCAAACGTGCCACCATATCTGGATGAGGATGAGGACCAACTACAGAACCAATTAAATAAAAGGTCTCTGGATGTTGAATCCAATAACGAATGGCTTCGTTTGTAGCGTCTTTTAAGGTTTTACTCCCACTTGTTGCAGGCACCACTTTTGCTCCTAACATTTTCATTCTTGCTACGTTTGGAGCTTGACGAACAATGTCTTTTTCGCCCATAAAAACAGTACATTCTAGTCCCATTAAGGCACAAACTGTGGCTGTTGCAACTCCATGCTGTCCAGCACCAGTTTCAGCAATAATCTTAGTTTTTCCTAGTTTTTGAGCGATTAAAATTTGCCCAATGGTATTGTTAATTTTATGTGCTCCTGTATGATTTAAATCTTCTCGTTTTAGATAAATAATTGCACCATATTTTTCTGATAATCTTTTTGCCAAATACAAAGGACTTGGACGTCCTACAAAATCTTTTAAAAGGGATTTATATTCTTTCTGAAACTCATCAGATTCAATAATTTGAATGTAATT
>JANQTK010000313.1 GCA_030731695.1 Polaribacter sp. | reverse complement strand
TCTGCTTTTTTACGCTGTGTAATATCCCTAATGAAGGCACAGAAAAATTCTTCACCTCCCTGTTTGATTGGTACTAATGTTAACTCAATTGGAAATTCTTCTTTATTTCTTCTTATAGCAGTTAAATCCAATAAAACATTGAGGGCTTTCCCTTCTCCTGTTTTAAGATAGTTCTTTAACCCTTCTACATGGTACTTGCGAAAGGGTTCTGGTATAACTATTTCGGCTATTGGTTTTCCCATAACTTCTTCTGCTTTCCATCCAAAAATAACCTCTGCCTGAGGATTCCAAAAGTTAATCGTTTCATTGGTGTCAATAGTAACAATAGCATCCAAAGCACCATTCATAATCAGCCTCCTTTTCTCCTCGCTTTTTGCAATTTCTTCATTCGCTTTTTTGCTTTGGGTGATGTCTACAAAGTATATAGAAATACCTGTAGGTGTAGGATAAATGCTTTCATCAAACCATGCATCAAAAGGAGCATAATAAAATTCAAATTTTGAAGCCTTCACTGTATGCTGAACCTTTCTTAATTCTTCTTCGAACTTCGTATTTTTTAAATCCGGAAATTCAATGAAAAGGTTTTTACCAATAATTTTTTCTTTTTTAACTGCTAACAAATTGGCACAACTGGCATTCATGTAGGTAAAATTTAATTCACCATCTAGTGCATAAAAAGCATCACCAATACTTTCAAGAATATCGTTTTTTTCCTGATATGCATTCAATAACTTTTCATCTGCCTCTTTACGCTCTGTAATATCCAAAATTACTGCCAGAAACCTTTTGTTGTCGTCCTCTGTCACCAATTGTAAATGGATTTCTACAGGATAAAGGCTTCCGTTTTTTCGTTTGTGATTTGTGAAAAAGATAATTTTTTCTTTTTCTTTAGTTATTAACGGATTTACCAGCTGGTTAAATGTGGTTGCAGTAAATTCGGGTTTGAGATCAAGTGGAGTTAGTTCCTTTATTTCCTGTTCTGAATAGCCAATGTTATTAAGAGCACCTTGGTTGGCATAACTGCATTTTAATGTTTCTGCATCAAAGACATAAATTTCATTCAAACTTTTTTCCAGCGTTGTAAGCAAACTGTTTTTTTCTTGTTCTGCTTTTTTGCGTTCCGTGATATTAACATTAGCTCCGAGAAAACCAATTAGTTCATTTTTATTATTGAATAGTTTTTTTGCATTTCCATTAACCCAAGTGATATCTTTATTACTATTTACAAAGCGATATTCATAATTCCACTCACCATGAGATTCAATTAATTTGTACCAATTATCTGTTACATACTCCAAGTCTTCAGGATGCAGCGCATTCATCCATCCTTTCCCTAAAGCTTCTTCTAATTGCATTCCTGCCATTTCAAGCCATGTTTCATTCGCATATATGCAATCTCCATTTATATCAGTGGTATATATACCAATTGGTGACTGTTCTGTATATGATTTAAATCTGGCATCACTTTCCTCCGCTTTTTTTATGGCTGTTAATAATTCTAATTCAGACGTCTTACGCTCATGGATATCTTGATAGCTACCATAGATTCGGATAAGTTTTCCATTTGCCATTTCTCTTTTACCAATGCATCGATTCCATCGCTCATTTCCTTTTGCTGTTCGTAATAGTACCTCTTCATCAAACTCAGTACCCTCATTAATCAAAAGGTCTATTGCTTTTTGTATCCGTTCTTTACTTTCTCCAACATGAAATTCTATACCACCAGTTAATGTAGGGTTGTAGCTTTCGTCCACTTCCACTATTTCCCTCAGAATTGGAGACCAGTAAATGCTGTCTCCATCTTGGTTGATCAAGTCCAGCTCCCAGCTACCGATTCTCGCCATGTTGGTAACCTCCTCTAGCAGTTCTTCATTTTTGGCTTCCTGAGTAATGTCTAGTACCATTACATGGAATAGAATAGTTCCGTCTGCCAAAAAAATGGGAGTTCCACTGCCAAAATGAGTCCTAATTTCACCTGTGTGATTAATAATTTTAAAGCGACAAGCCCACTTCGATTTTGTTTCGATAGATTTGGCTATACTTGACTTCACTTCTTCTATATCACCACCTTGCTTTATTTGATCCCATAATAAGTCAATATTCTGCATGACTTCGTTGGTTGTATAACCCCAGAGCTTCTCAACCATTCCAGAAATAAACTGCATTGAGTCGGTACCGTCAGGATGAATGATATATTGGTACACTACTCCTGGTAAATTTTCAGAAAATGATTGTAGCCTAATTTCGGATTGTTTACGGTCATCTATATCTTGAAAACTACCGTAAACGCGCGTGCATACACCATCAACAAATTCAGCTTTCGCTGTGGTTTGTACCCAAACTTCCTTGTTACTAGCATTGATTATTACTGCTTCAATAGCATATGGCTCTTGAGTTGAAATACATTTTTCGAAACTTGAGAGTGCTA
>JANQTK010000312.1 GCA_030731695.1 Polaribacter sp. | reverse complement strand
CGTTTGCCAAAGAAACCAACATTTCATTAACGTGAATTACAAACGGACAATGATTGCAAATAAATAAAATAACGGTTCCTTTTTTACCTCTTGCTTTATTTAGTGAAATCCATTGATTGTTTACAGCATTTTGTAAGGTAAAATCAGGTGCTTTTTTACCCATTTCAAATTCGTTTGATTCTGTTCTTGCCATTTTATTTTTTAATTTTCCGCTATTGCTTTTGCACAAATATAGCCTCCAGTCCAAGCATTTTGGAAATTAAAACCTCCTGTAACTGCATCAATATTTAAAACTTCGCCCACAAAAAAGAGATTTTTATGCAACTTACTTTCAAACCGTTTAAAGTTAATTTCTTTTAAATCTACTCCACCAGCAGTAACGAATTCTTCTTTAAAAGTGGTTCTTCCATTCGCTTTATATTCGCCATTGGTGAGTTGATTTGCTAATTTTTCTAGTTGATGATTGCTCATATCAGCCCAATTATCCGTAGCTTTTATATCCGAAAAACTCACCAAACGTTCCCATAATCTTTTAGAAATTTCAGAAAATGGAGATTTTAAAATGATAGTTTTTTTCCCTGAATCCTTTTTTTGTTTTTGTAAAAATGATACTATTTGATTGGTGTCTCTTGAAAGCCAATTGACTTGAATGGTGTATTGATAGTTTTTCTCTGCTAGAATTCGTGCTCCAAAAGCCGATAATTTTAAAATGGCAGGACCACTCATTCCCCAATGTGTAATCAACAAAGGTCCTGATGATGATAAATTTGTTCCTGATAATTCAACGGTTGCATTAGGCACTGAAATCCCTAATAAATCCGTCAATCTTTCGTCTTTAATATTAAACGTAAACAAAGACGGAACAGGCTCAACAATAGCGTGATTTAGTGTTTTGCACAACTCCCAAACTTTGTTGGAACTTCCTGCTGCAATGACCAAATGATCAGCAACAAAATTTTGATCTTTTGTGTTAATAACCCATTGATCTTCTTGTTGATAAACCGAATTTACTCCATGATTTGTCAACATTTTAATACCTAACTTATCAACAGCATTTTGAAAGCAATCTAAAATTGCTTGACTCGTATTTGCCTCAGGAAAAACACGATTGTCATCTTCAATTTTTAAAGGAACTCCCCTATTTTCAAACCATTCAAATGTATCACCTGTCATGAATTGATGAAAAGGCCCCAACAATTCTTTTTCTCCTCTTGGATAAAATTTTACCAATTCTTTGGGCTCAAAACACGCATGTGTAACATTGCATCTTCCACCTCCAGAAATTTTAACTTTTTGCAATACATTGCTACTTTTTTCAAGAATGATGATTTCCAAATTCGGATTCATTTCTTGGGCATTGATTGCTGTAAAATAGCCTGCAGCACCTCCTCCTATTATAATTACTAGCCCCCTTTTATCCCCCAAAGGGGGTATTTGAGCGTCTTTATTTTTGTTATTTTTCATTATTAATCGATTGAACTTGCTTCAGAGTTTCCTCCCTTTGGGAGGATTAAGGTGGGCTTTATCATTTCTTTATAACTCAAAATCGTTTCAAATCCTTTGTTTTTAAAATACAATGGTGTTTCTTTATTTCCAGTAACCAACACAAAATCGCCTCCCCAAGCTCCTAAGCTTTTTATTTCTCCAAAATAATCGGAAAATAACTCTTGTTTAATGGGTTTTAATTTGATAATTGAACTGATAATTTGTTCATGTTCAAAAATCAATTTTTCAAAATCACTTAAATTATTTGCTTTTAAAAACCCTTCTGAAATAGTCGAAATTTGTTCAATTTGTTGTTTGATATTTTGGTTGTTTTCTTTGAATTTAGCAATGCCTTTTTTAGAATCTTGCTTTTGATTCAAGTACACAAAAAACAAATTTTCTTGAAAACTTGGATTAAAATATACTGGTTCAACTATTCGTTTTTGATTCAATAATTGATAAAAAATCGGTGAATTATTTTGCGCACAAGCAATGTCATAACCACTTCCTTTAAAAGAATTCCACAGCAATTGAAAAGCATCCACTTTTGCCCAAGAAGCAATAGAATTGATTAGGGTTGATGAACTTCCCAAACCCCAATTTCTTGGAAAAGTGAGTTTGGTTTTTACAATAAATCCTCCTACTTGATTTAAAAAATCAGGATTCATTTTTTTAGCTTCTGATAAAATTTCTAACAAAATTTCTGCAATCATTTCAGCATTTCCTTCTTTATCAGAATTAAAAGTAGCAGAAACCAAACGTAATTTTGGTAACTCAAAAATGGCTTCGAACCAACATTCTCCTGTATGGGTAAAACTTCCCCAAATCAACTGTGATTCTTCAATTTTTTCAATAACTAAATCTTGCCCAAATTTTGTAGGAATTGCTAAAGCTTTAGCGCCATCTAACACCAAATATTCGCCTGTAAGTAATAATTTTCCGTT
>JANQTK010000311.1 GCA_030731695.1 Polaribacter sp. | reverse complement strand
TTTTTTTAATATTGAATTATTTCGTTCATCCAATTGACACCATCATGAAGATTGTGATTGAAATCCCAAAAAGCTTTGTTTTCCCATGAAGAACCAGCACCATATTGATCAGGAAAAATTAAGGTGTTAGAACCAACCCATTCACCTCCCCAATAAATGATTCCAATGCCACCTGCATCATACAATTCTTGACCAAAATCTTTTAAATATTTTTTTTGTGTATTTGTAGTGGGTGGATTGTCATAACCTGCTGGAATATTTTCAACTCCCAAAATATCCACATGACCATCATTTCCACCAGTTCTAAAAAGTTGTGCAGTTTCCATGATTAAAAATTCTTTTTTGTAGGTATTTTTTACAAAAGACACAACCTCTGTCCAGTTCTTAAAATCTCCCAAAGAATGCCAACCATGATAATGTGAAAGTGCCAAAATATCAAAATCTAAATTATTTCGAATATGCAATTTCATCCATGTTTTAAGGTAAGAAGCATCAAACATATGACACGCTATTTTGATGTTCAAACCATATTTTGAGTTGATATCTCTTACAGCTTTTGTGCCTGCATTTAATAATTTTACAGTTCTCACAACACTATAAGGAGGCAAATCACTTTCAAGCATGTTAGGTTCTAAAAAACGTTGGTTTGTTTCATTGCCAATCGCAACAATCTCTGGAATTAATCCTGATTTTATGAAATCTTCTAAAACTGTTGTGGTGTGTTTGTAAACTGAATCTTTTAATTTTTCTACATCACTAGCTATAGATTGCCATTTTAGTGGAGCAACATAACCATTTAATCTATCATTGTCATTTAATGCCATTGATTGATAACCAAATGTTAAAAGCGTTTTTAAACCTGCATTTTTGGCTCTTTGCATTTCTATTTTCACTTTTGCTGGTGAACCAAAATCTACATCAGCAAAACCAGTTGTGTAGCTGCTTCTATAAGGAGGATTGTCAATTCGTAAACGAGCAATATTTGCACCATGATCTGCAAGACTTTGAAAAGCATCTTTGGCGATGCCATTTTCTTTGAAAACAACTCCTCCATAAGTTTCTTGGTGCGAAACATATGCCATGTAAGAACCTTTATAAAAGACAGTACTTGGCGTTGGAAATGGTGGTTCTTCAACGATTGGAATACCACTTTCAACAGTACAACTTACTTGAAAAATGAAACTTAAAGCAATGATAATCTGTGGTATATGAGTTTTTTTAAACATTTTATAATGATATTAAATTGATTATTTTTTTCATCCAAATTCTATATCCTGTTTCATTTAAATGAACTCCATCATTAGATAAATTCATGTTCATCAAACCATCTTTATCTGTAAATTCAGTGTGTAATTCAATGAGTTGATATGGATTATTTGATGCCGAATTTTTGAGCAATTCATTTGTCATTTGAATTTTTTCTCTAATTTTTAAAGTACTTGTTGGTAAAATTGTATGAACAAATATGTTGGTATTTGGAGATTTTTCATGAATTTGATTGACAATTTTCAGGATGTTTTCATACACTTTTTCTGAAGTCATATCATCTCTAAACAAATCATTAATACCAATTAAAATGAAAACTTTTTTTGGCTCACAATGCGTAAGTTCATCCAATCTTGCTAAAACACCTTCAGTAGTGTCTCCTGAAATTCCTCTGTTTTTTGCTTTTGGATTATTGAATCTTTTGCCCCAATCTCCTGCATTTTCTGTGATGCTATTTCCCAAAAAAACAATGTCATTTTTTGACAATGGATTTTCTTTAAAACTTGCAATTCTCTCTGGATAATGCTTTTTTGTGAAATCAGTATGAGTGGCAATAACAATTTTGTCTGATGGATACATTGCACTTGGAATTGTACAAGTTAAATTTTCATTATCAAGTTCATTTTGATTATTACTACTTTGTGTACATGCTTTTAATGACATGAAAAGCGAGATAGAAACTATTACTCTTAAGCTTAAATATTTCATATAGAATCCCATTTATACAATTTTTTTATTGAGGCGTTACTGTATATTTTCCGGTTACAAAATCAATGGTAATCTCATAAATCCCAGTAATTGGAGGAGATTTTATAGGGCTTCCAATCCAAGGTGGATTTGTATTTGAGCCATTTTCTGTAAATGAACCTCCTGTAGCTGGTTGATTTGCAACCAAACCTACATAAGCAGGATTGCCCCAACCCATATTGCTACTGATGAACGCAAAGTTTCTATTTCCAATTAATTCTCTTGTAATTGTAAAAATGGCTTTGTTTGGAATTTTTGTCAATTTTTGATTTGCAGGAACTGGATAACCCCAATTGGATGGCACTGCATCACCTTGAAGATATAATTCTCCTGATAATGGAAGAGGAAAAAATAAATCTTCATAAGGTGTAACAGTTATCGTTTCAATTTTTGAATACGAAGGCAAAGCACCATAATTTAGAGATGTTTTTA
>JANQTK010000310.1 GCA_030731695.1 Polaribacter sp. | reverse complement strand
TATTAGTTTTATCTAATTTTTGTCCTAAAAATGATGTTTAAAAGTAAATAAAAAATTTTAATCTTTTTTAAAAAACATCTCTTTGTTCATAATTATTGCTTTTTTTTGTATTCTCTTATAATTTATATGAAACAAATTGTTGTTTTTGCCTCTGGCTCTGGAACGAATGCTGAAAATATTATCAATCATTTTAACAACTCCGACAAAGTAGTTGTAACAAATGTACTTTGCAACAATCCAACTGCCAAAGTTTTTGAACGTTGTGAAAAATTAAACGTTCCTTGTTCTCTATTTGAAAAAGATACTTTTTTTAAAGAAAATACAGTACTTCATTTTTTACAACAAGAAAAAACAGATTTTATCATTTTAGCTGGATTTTTATGGAAAATCCCAAAAAATATCTTGGCTGCATTTCCTAATAAAATTATCAATATTCATCCTGCTTTATTGCCAAAATATGGTGGAAAAGGCATGTATGGAATGCATGTACACAATGCAGTAAAAGTAAATAACGAGGCTGAAACTGGCATAACCATTCATTATGTGAATGAAAATTATGATGAAGGCGCGATTATTTTTCAAGCTAAAACAGCACTATCATCCGAAGATACTCCTGATACAATTGCTGCTAAAATTCACGTTTTAGAGCAAAAACATTTTCCAAAAATAATTGAAGAAGTAATTCTTAAAAATGAGTAAACGCAAATTTTATGTGGTTTGGAAAGGCAGAAAAACTGGTGTTTTTACTTCTTGGAACGTTTGCAAACAACAAATTGATGGATTTGAAGGCGCTCAATACAAATCTTTTGCCAATTTAGAGGAAGCCGAAATCGCTTCCAAAGGAAATTATAACGATTATAAAGGAAAAGACACCAAAAAACCTAATTTATCTACTTCAGAAAAACTAAAATTTGGGACTCCTATTATGGAAAGTATTGCTGTTGATGCTGCGTGTGCTGGAAATCCGGGAGTTATGGAATATAGAGGCGTTTTTACACACAATAAGCAAGAAATTTTCAAAAAAGGGCCTTACAAAAATGGCACTAATAATGTGGGTGAGTTTTTAGCTTTGGTTCACGGAATTGCCTTATTGAAATCCAAAAATCAAGAAAAGATTCCTATTTATTCCGATTCAAAAACTGCAATTAGTTGGGTTCGTCAAAAAAAATGCAAAACCAAACTCGAATTCAATGAATCAAATGCAATTTTAAAAGACTTAATTCTAAGAGCTGAAAAATGGTTGCAAGAAAATACATTCAAAAACCCACTACTTAAATGGGAAACTAAAGCTTGGGGAGAAATTCCTGCTGACTTTGGAAGAAAATAAATATTTTTTTAAACACTACAAATTATATCTAATTCTCAACATTACAATTCGGCTGTACAAAACGGGCTTTCTCAAGGAGTTTTGTTAGGGAAATTTGTGAATGAAAAATTGGAATTGGTAAAGTAATATAAAAAAAAACCTGAACAAATTGTTCAGGTTTTTTTTTATTAAAATCGTAAAAGCGTCTTTAAATAGACGCTTTCATTAACTCTCTGTTCATACGAGCAATTACATCTAAGGATATTCCTTTTGGGCATTCTACTTCACAAGCTCCTGTATTTGTACAATTACCAAAACCTTCTATATCCATTTGAGCTACCATGTTTTTAACACGATCTGCGGCTTCTACTTGTCCTTGTGGTAACAACGCATATTGCGATACTTTTGCGCCCACAAATAACATGGCTGAGCTGTTTTTACAACTGGCTACACAAGCTCCACAACCAATACAAGTGGCAGCATCCATGGCAGTATCTGCAGCGTGTTTAGAAATTGGAATTGAATTGGCATCTTGCGTATTTCCTGACGTGTTTACAGAAATATACCCTCCTGCATGTTGAATTCTATCAAACGCACTTCTGTCTACTACTAAATCTTTAATTACTGGAAAAGCAGCTGCTCTAAAAGGCTCAATAGTAATGGTATCACCATCATTAAACATACGCATGTGCAATTGACAAGTAGTAATTCCTCTGTCTGGCCCATGAGCTTCACCATTGATATACATTGAGCACATCCCGCAAATACCTTCTCTACAATCATGATCAAAAGCAACTGGCGAATCGCCTTTTGCTACTAAACTTTCGTTTAAAACATCAATCATTTCTAAAAAAGACATGTGTTCTGATATTTCAGTAACTTTATAATCGACCATTTGACCCTTGGATTTTGAGTCTTTCTGTCTCCAAATTTTTAATGTTAAATTCATAATTTTTATGCTTTAAGCTGTTAGCTTTTGGCAATTAGCGAATGGCTAATGACTAAAGGCTAAAAGCAAATATTATTTATAACTTCTTTCTTTTACTTCAATATTTTCATATACCAAAGGCTCTTTATGTAAAACCGCATCTTTTGGTTCGCCTTTGTATTCCCAAGCAGCAACATACTGAAACTCTTTGT
>JANQTK010000309.1 GCA_030731695.1 Polaribacter sp. | reverse complement strand
GTTGGATTTGCATTTCCAATATCTTCAGAAGCTAAAATGAGCAATCTTCTTGCAATAAATTTTACATCTTCACCAGCTTCAATCATTCTTGCTAACCAATAAACAGCGGCATTTGGATCACTTCCACGAATCGATTTGATAAAAGCGGAAATTATGTCATAATGTTGTTCGCCAGTTTTATCATATCTGGCAGTATTTTTTTGGACTTTTTCTAAAACGAGTTTGTTGGTAATTTCAATTTCATCATCACCAGAAACCAACAATTCAAAAATATTCAACAATTTTCGGGCATCACCACCAGAAACTTGCAATAAAGCTTCTGTTTCTTTTAAATTTATTTTTTTGGAAGCTAAAAAAGAATCTTCCTTCATCGCTCTTTCAAGCAATGCAATTAAATCTTCCTTATCAAAAGAATTCAAAATATATACTTGACATCTTGATAATAATGCAGGAATCACCTCAAAACTTGGGTTTTCAGTAGTGGCTCCAATCAAAGTAACCCAACCTTTTTCAACAGCTGCTAGCAACGAATCTTGTTGAGATTTACTGAATCTATGTATTTCATCAATAAACAAAATCGGATTTTTTGAGGTAAATAATCCTCCACTTTGTTTTGCTTTATCAATTACATCACGCACATCTTTAACGCCAGCATTGATAGCACTCAAGGTATAAAATGGTCTTTTGGATGTCGTTGCAATGATGTTAGCTAATGTAGTTTTTCCTATGCCTGGAGGTCCCCAAAAAATTAAAGATGGAATGATGCCTTGTTGAATCAATTTTGTCAATACGCCATTTTTACCCACTAAATGTTGCTGACTGATATAGTCATCCAAGGTTTTAGGACGGATTCTTTCTGCCAAAGGTTCATTCATACAGTAAAAATAATAAAGATTTCTGACAGAATTTGTAAAATTCAGAAATGGTTTATTTTTTGTTATTTTTATTTGGATGGAAAACGAGAATCATTTATCATTTAAAACATCAATGTTTGTAATACCTGCAATTTTTGTAGGTTTTATTTGGGCTGTGTATTGGTTTGAAATTCAGTTCGGATTCAATTTTAATAAATACGGTGTTTTTCCACGAACAGTAAAAGGATTGAGAGGTGTTTTCCTTACACATTTTATTCATGGTGATACAAAGCATTTATTTAACAATTCAATTCCGTTATTCGTGTTGTTAAACGCCGTTTTATATTTCTACAGGGAAATTGCTTTCAAAGTAATTGTTTTTGGAGCTCTTTTAACGGGTTTCTTTACTTGGATAATTGCACGAGATTCGTATCATATAGGTGCAAGTGGCATTGTGTATTTGTTGTTTAGTTTTGTTTTTTTTAGTGGTATTTTAAGGAAACATTATCGATTGATTGCATTATCATTGATTGTAATATTTTTATACGGAAGTATGATTTGGTATGTTTTACCAATACAGGAAGGCATGTCTTGGGAAGGACATTTATCAGGATTTATAGTGGGACTTTTCTTCGCAGTTTTTTATAGAAACAAAGGAATTGTCAAAGAAGAATTTCAATTTTCAGCATCTGAAATTGATACGTTTTTTGATGAGGACGGAAATTTCATAGAAAATACTGATGAAAGCTAATTTTATTTACTTTTCACTAAAGACTAAAGACTAAAGACTAAAGACTAAAGACTAAAGACTTTTCTTTGTCTCACGGTTTCATATAATATAGCACCACAAGCTACAGAAACATTGAGTGATTCAATCTCACCAAGTAATGGTAATTTTGCTTTAAAATCTACTAATTTTAAAATGGAGGGATTTACACCTCTATCTTCTGAACCCATGATGATTGCGATTGGTTGATTCAAATCAATATCATAAACAGAATCATCCGTTTTTTCAGTTGCAGCAACCGTTTTAATGTTTGATGCTTGTAATAAATACAAAGCATCTTTGATGTGATCTACTTTACAAATGGGCATTTTAAATGCAGCTCCAGCAGATGTTTTTACAGTTTCTGCATTTACAGGTGCACTTCCGTTTTTTTGAATAATAATTCCATTGACACCTGCACATTCAGCAGTTCTAATGATAGCTCCAAAATTCCGAACATCAGATATTTGGTCTAAAATTAAAAACAAAGGCATTTTATTTTTTTGAATTGTCTCTTCAATCAATTGCTCTAAATCATAAAATGTTACAGGTGAAATTTGTGCAACAGCTCCTTGATGATTGTTGTTTTTTGACAATCGATTTAATTTTTCAACAGGAACTATACTTGTTGTTAATCGATGTTCGCTTATTAATTTTTCTAATTCAATATGAAGTGCACTTCTAACTCCTTTTTGAAGGTATATTTTATTAATAATCGTTCCACTTTGAATAGCTTCAATAATGGCTCTCAATCCGAAGATAATGGTGTTTTCTGATGTCATGATGCAAATGTATGGTAATTTTTGAGCAAAAAAAAAGCCATCTTAAAAAGATGGCTTTT
>JANQTK010000308.1 GCA_030731695.1 Polaribacter sp. | reverse complement strand
TCAAAACCTTTTACAATTTCAGAATCTAACTTTTCATTGAGCAGTTTTTCAATCTCGTTTTGAAATTCTGTTTCTTCACTACAAACCAATGAAATGGCTTCTCCTGCAGCACCTGCTCTTCCTGTTCTTCCAATTCTGTGAACATAATCTTCAGGCACATTTGGCAATTCGTAGTTGATTACGTGGGGCAATAAGGGAATATCCAAACCACGAGCCGCAATATCTGTAGCAACCAATACTTTTATCGAATTTTCCTTAAAGTTTTTCAAGGCTTTTGTTCTAGCACCTTGACTTTTATTTCCATGAATTGCAGCAGCAGAAATGCCTGATTTTATCAATTTTTCTGTCAGTTTGTTTGCGCCATGTTTTGTGCGTGTAAAAACCAATACTTGCGTCCAATCATTGTCCTTTATGAGTTTAATCATAAAATCCGTTTTCTTGTTTTTATCGATTTTATATACTTTATGAGTCACTTTTACGGCAGTTGAATTTTGTGGTTCAGCAGCTACAGAAACAGGATTTTTCAAAATTCCTTCTGCTAATTTTCGAATTTCAGGAGAGAATGTTGCAGAAAACATCAAATTTTGACGTTTTACAGGCATAAAACTGATGAGTTTATTTAAGTCTCTTGCAAAACCCATGTCTAACATTCTGTCAGCTTCATCTAAAATCAACACATCAATTCGTTTGAATGATACTGCATTTTGATCATGCAAATCCAACAATCTTCCTGGAGTTGCTACCAAAATATCAACCCCATTTCTAAGCATTGATTTTTGAGAAACAATGTTTACACCACCAAAAACCACACCTGATTTTATGTCAGTATATTTACTATATTCCTTGATATTTTCATACACTTGAGCCGCTAATTCTCTTGTTGGTGTTAAAACCAAAGCGCGCAAAGGGCTATTTTTTTGTTGTTTGGTTTCTGTTAAATATTGTAAAACAGGTAACGTAAATCCGGCTGTTTTTCCAGTTCCAGTTTGTGCAGATGCCAATACATCTTTACCTTCTAAAATAATTGGAATTGTTTTTTGTTGAATTGGAGAAGGCGTTGTGTACCCTTTCTCTTCTACTGCTTTTACAAACGCAGCTGTTAATCCTAAAGATTTGAATGACATAAATAATTTTTAAGAAACAACACTTTTTGTTGTTCTAAATACGCCACAAAAGTAGGTTGATTCTTTGTTTTAAATGGATTATTTGTCGTTTTATATTTATTTCTAGGAAAATGTGCATAAAAAAAGAGGCTTTTTAGCCTCTTTGTATAAAAATATTTTTACGTATTTAGGATCGCCTTCTAGTGCCTCTTTTAAAAAGTCCTAAAATGAACAATATAAGAATTGCTCCAGAAGCACCTCTTATAATGTCGCTTACAACTCCACTTCCCACTTTTATTCCAAGTTCGCCAAACGCCCATGATCCTACAAAACTTCCTGCAATTCCAATAATGATACTTACAAGAAGTCCATAACCATTATCACTCATTAATACATCTGCAATATATCCGCAGACAGCTCCAATAATAATTGTGTAAATAATACCATCCATAGTTTTAAAAGTTAATTGTTAAATTAGTGCTAATTTAAACAAAAATCTCTATAAATTTCTAGATATTTGAAATTAATTACCAACTAATCAATCATTTTTAATAAATACACCATGAAGAACCCTATTTTTTATTTCGTTTTATTTTTTTCATCAATTGTATTTGGACAGCAAAAACCAACAACTTCAAGTGATGTAAAAAATGCGTTATCCAAAAAAGAGCAACTTGTAAAAACATCTCTTGTAAAAAATATTCCTTTTCAAAACATTGGTCCTAATATCATGAGCGGACGTGTTGCTGACGTGGATGTAAATCCTGAAAATACAACTGAGTTTTATGTAGGATATGCTTCAGGTGGATTGTGGTACACAAATAATAATGGCATCACTTTTACACCCGTAATGGACAATTCCGAAACTCAAAATATTGGAGATATTGCTGTTGACTGGAAATCAGGAACTATTTGGGTTGGTACAGGCGAAAAGAATTCCTCTCGTTCTTCGTATGCAGGAATTGGAATGTTAAAATCTACAGATAAAGGAAAATCATGGAAAAATGTGGGTTTATTGGATTCTCATCACGTAAGTAGAATTATCATCAATCCAAACAATACTGATGAATTAGTTGTAGGAGTTATTGGACACTTGTACTCATCTAACGAAGAAAGAGGAATTTTTAAAACTACTGATGGTGGAAAAACATGGCAAAAAACTTTATATATAAATGAAAATACTGGAATTATTGATGTAGAACCAGCTCCAAATAACTTCAATGTTATGTATGCAGCTTCTTGGGAAAGAGAGCGAAAAGCATGGGATTTTGATGGTGATGGAAAAAACTCAGCCATCTACAAAAGTACTGATGCTGGAACTACTTGGACAAAAATTTCTGAAAATAACGGATTTCCAAATGGTGATGG
>JANQTK010000307.1 GCA_030731695.1 Polaribacter sp. | reverse complement strand
TTACAGAAATTTCTGATTGAATTGCATTTGGCATATTCACAAAATTAATTTCTGTTGTTTTAGGGTTGGTCACTTCAGGTAAAGGTTGAGTAACTATTTCTCCTTTTTGCCATCCACTAAATAAAGTTGTTATTTGTTTCTTTATAGTTTTAAAATCAACATCGCCAATAACAACTAAATAGGCATTATTAGGTTTAAATACTTTATTATAATGGTCTTTTACGTCTTGTAAAGAAATATTTTTTATGGTTGTTTCTGATGTAAATTCTCCATAAGGATGATTTTTTCCATAGGTTAATAACCTATCAACTCTACCTGCAATGGCAGCAACACTATTTTCATTGCTTTTAATACCATCTAAAGCTTGTTTTTTTTGCTTGTCAAATTCTTCTTGAGTAAAAACAGGATTGAAAGCAGCATCAGCCATTAATTCAAGAACTCTTGGAAAGTATTTAGACAAAGAACTCGCATAAGCACTTTCTGAACCAAAGCCAATATTTGCGCCTAAATAATCAACTTCTTTATCAAAAGCTTCTTTAGTAATATTTGTAGTACCTGTACCCAACATACCTCCAACAAAATTTTCAACCCCTTTTTTATCTCCTTGAGCCATAGGTAGATTGTCTATATCTAAAGTAACAGATACTCTTGGTAATTTATGATTTTCTACTACTAAAACTTGCAACCCATTTGGCAAAGTGAATTTTTCTGGAGTTCCTATGTTAATTTTAGGAGCAGGAGCAGATTCAGGTATTTTAGTTCTATCAACTTGAGCACTTATTGAAAGCGATAGAAATAATAACGTAATAATTGAATATATCTTTGTTTTCATCATTCTTTTTTTAGTTTGATTCTTTTTTTTGTGATTCAGGTAAATAATCTATAATCACTCGTCTATCTTTTGTTAAGTATTTTTTAGCTACTTCTCTAATTTCTTCTTTGGTAATAGAGTTGATAATTTCTAGTTCTTTGTTAATTCTGTTGGTGTCACCAGCTAACAAATAATTTCTGGCTAACGTAGTTGCAATACCTCTTATGCTAGAATTGGCAGCAACAAATTGATTTTCGAATTTGTTTCTTACTTTTTGTAAATCTTCATCAGAAATTAATTCTGTTTGAAGTTTTAAAATTTCTTCATCAACCTCTTTAATTAAATCATCTGCAGAGGTTCCTTGCGCTAAAATAGCACCAATTAAATACACGCTGTAATCTTCTAAAGGTCTAGAAAATGAAAATGCTTGTAAAGCCATTTTTTTATCATCTACTAATTTTTTATAAAGTATTGAGCTTTTTCCATCGCTTAAAATGGTAGAAATTACATCTAACACTTTTGCATCTCTTTCTTTAAAAGAAGGGGTTTTATAACCCATACCTATTAATGGTAATTGAATATTAGGATCAAATTCTGTAACTCTTTTTTCTGATGTTCTTTCTTTTTCTATAATCTTTATTCTTTTTGGAGCTTCTCTTTTAGGGATTGTAGAAAAATAATCACTAATCCACGTTTTTGCTTCTTTTTTATTGAAATCACCAGCAACTACCAATACAGCATTGTTAGGCATGTACCATTTGTTATAAAAATCTTGAAACTCTTCTAGTTTAGCAGCATCTAAATCTTCGATATAACCAACCATTGGTCTACTATAATTGTGATCATCAAAAATATGTTGGTAAACATTACCATAGATTACTTTTCCATAAGGAGCTTTATCCATACGCAGTTTTATCTCTTCTTTTATCACTTCATTTTGCGTGTCAATTGCTTTTTGATCAATAATTGGATGTAGTAGTCGCTCAGATTCCATCCATAAAGCTAATTTTAATTCGTTCGAAGGATACGTTTGGTAGTAATTGGTTCTATCCCAATCTGTACTTGCATTTCCACTACCACCTCTGGAGGATTGTATTTCGCTCCATTTATCTCTTGGAATATTTTTTGTTCCAGTAAATAAAAGGTGTTCATAAAAATGAGCCATTCCTGTTTTACCTTTTTCTTCATCTTTTGCACCTACATGATACATTACTTCAACAGTAATCACTGGAGCAGAATCATCTTGATGCAAAATTACATGCATACCATTACTTAAATCATACTCTTCAAATTCAACTTTTTGAGCTGTTGAAGAAATCGCTACTAAAAACACCGTAAAAAGTGTTAGAATCCTTTTTTTCATTGATAGATATTTAGTTAATAAAAGTTTCAATTTAATTTGACGCAAAGTAACAGGCATTGTTACATAAAAAATTGCAATGTTTATTTTTTTTTCAAAAATAATAAACACATGTTTAATAAAAGAAGGAATAATGTATTTTATTTACTTCATAATCTGCAAATTAATTTTAATATTGTATTGATAAAAATAAAAAAAGAATTATATTTGCACCCGCATTTTGAGTAAGTAAATGCAAATGTAATTCAGTATTAATACGCAAAACAAATAGTATGTACGCAATCGTAGAGATAGCAGGGCAG
>JANQTK010000306.1:1719-2476 GCA_030731695.1 Polaribacter sp. | reverse complement strand
AAAGAGATGATTTGGTTATTTATACAAATCCGCGAGAATTTAAAGACTTTTTATTCAGCCAAAATTTAGAAAAAACAGCAGTTGTTTTAATGAGTTCAGGAAATTATGGAGGATTGGATTTTGAGGAGGTTAAAGGTTTGGTGTCCGTTTTTTAATACCAAGTTGCATTAATTTTTCATTTTGCCAGTTTTTATCTGTAGCTCTTTTAAACATCCATTTTCTGTATTCTTTATCAAAAAAAGAATGTATTATAAAATCGATTCTTTCTTTGATAAACAATTTTTTTGAAGTACTTTTCATGAATTTTATTCTTAAAGAATCATTATTTAAGTGAATGTAAAATGTTTTTAAATAAGATTTTGTTTGTGCGGTTTCAGTATATTCCAATGATTTTATTTTGCCCATAGTTTCATAGCAAAGCGCTAAAAAACAGTTCATTGGATTGTATAACTTCTTAAAATCAGTAAACGCTTTTTTTGCAATCGTTTTTTTAGATAGTAAAAAAATATCATAGGCATTTCTTAATGAGATATTATTATATACATAACCCTCATCATTTATTTGTTTTGCTATAATAGTGAGATTCAGTTGATCAGAATAACTTAAAACATGAATGTTATTTATACATAAAGAGTCTTTTTTTACAAAATCATAATTAAATTCATCAGCATATTTATCAGGTAAAAATTCTTTGTGAATTTCAACAGCGGCAATACTATCAATATGATTTTTATAAAGCCTAGGATAATGTTTAAAG
>JANQTK010000306.1:0-1709 GCA_030731695.1 Polaribacter sp. | reverse complement strand
TGTTTAAAGTGAGGATGATGATAGTTATCTTTTATAATTGTTTCATATCCAAAATTTTGCACAACTTCAGCAGCAGGTGTGTAATCGTTTTTTGATACAATAAAATCTATATCACCCAACATTCGTTCAGCAATATCTTCATATAAGTTTTCTAATAAGTTTCAAGTTCCTTTTAAGAAAATAGGTGTAATGTTATTTTTTAATAAGAGCGTATTTAATTCCAGGGCTTGTAGTATAATTTGCTCATTTCTCTCTCTGTTTAAATCAGTAATGTAAATCATGTAATTAACTAATTCTTCGGGCAAATAATGAAGGAAATTAGCTCTTTTAAGATTGCAATATAATGCAGGAAAAACATAATGAGCTGTACTTACTTTTACAACTGAATCCCAGTCAATTGTATTTAATTTAAGTTCATTTTCAACTGAAATTTTATTATTTATTTCGTGAGAAATTGTTAAACATTTGGCAATGAAAAATAACGTTTCTTTATAAGTCATTCTCAAATATTTTCTGAACGGTTTCAATCATTTTTTGATTATCAGAATACGTAATTTGATAACAGATTAAAGACTCAAACCAATCCAGAAAAATTGCTGCATTTTCAGGTAAAGGAGACAACCAGGAATCTGGAATGAGTTGTTGAAAAGCTTCTAATTTCGAAACGGAATTTACTTGCAAACTTGCTTCTTTTTCATATTTGATGAAAATCAATTTTTTACACGGTAAATGGGTTGTAAAATCACTATTATTAGGTGGTAAATAACGTACTATTTTGTTTAAACGGATAAAGTCATATTCAATAGCATCTGCCAAATTTGGATACAATGAATCCAAGACTTTCAAACTATTTTTTTTGATGGATATGGCTGCAGGAAAACTATAAACCTCTTTATTTTCAGCTGAAATTGGCACAAAATCATCTGCCAAACAGGTAAATCCGTTGGCTTGTAACAATGCCAAAGAAGTACTTTTTCCATTGCCAGAATCTCCTAAAAATAAGATGGATTTTTTTCCATCACTCACTGCAGAAGCATGAAAAACACCCAACCATTTTGATTCTTCTTTTTGATGAATTTTTTGAATCAATTCCATAGAGAATTTCCCTTGAAAATAATGCACTTCTTCAGGATGCCAAGTTCCAATAAAAGCATTATTTACAAATAAAATGATTTCGTTATTTTGAATAAATACTTCAAATAAATGATGATGTAAAGGCGCATCAGAAACTGCCAAATGTGCAAACTTTGGATGCACCAATTCGCGTTCTTTTTTGGATAAATAGGCAACTTTACAAACAACATCATTGATCAAATATGTTTTTGAAATTTCGAAACTGATAGGTTTTTCTATTTTTGAGACTTCTTTTTCTAATTGAAAAGTTTCAACCAATGTTTTGTTTAAAAATTGTTCCTCTAATTCTTCAATAAAATGTTTGATTTCCGTAAAAGGAATATCCATTTTGTTGGCAATTGTCAATGCAATTTCGTCTATTGAGCTTCCTGAAATACGTTGTTGTAAAATGCTAGCGACCTCATTTTCAAAAACCACATATTCATTGGTGGCAGCAAACCAAACAATGGTTTTGTCTTCAATAGGTAACAAAAGGATTTTTTTTGGTTTGGTCATATAAAAATTAGCGTAAAATTCGCTTCAAAAAGGTCATTTTTGTCGCAAAAATTTAGGTATTTCAAAAGTAGTATTTTCAA
>JANQTK010000305.1 GCA_030731695.1 Polaribacter sp. | reverse complement strand
TTAATGGATTTGATGGTACTATAGAAAAAGTAAACGAAGAAAAGCGTAAACTTGAGGTAATGGTTAAGATTTTTGGAAGAAAAACACCATTAGAATTAAGTTATATGCAAGTAGAAAAGATATAAGTGTTACATATTATATACCGATTTGTTTTTTAGCTTCCAATTTTAAAACGAATCACTAAACATTTTTATAATGGCAAAGGAAATTAGTAAATTAGTTAGATTACAAGTAAAGGGAGGTGCAGCGAATCCATCGCCACCGGTTGGACCTGCTTTAGGATCTGCTGGAGTAAACATCATGGAATTCTGTAAACAGTTCAATGCAAGAACGCAAGACAAACAAGGAAAAGTTGTTCCTGTTGTTATTACTGTTTATAAAGACAAATCATTTGAATTTGTTACGAAAACCGCTCCTGCAGCATTACAATTACTAGAAGCAGCCAAAATCAAAAGCGGTTCTGGTGAACCAAATAGAAAGAAAGTAGCATCTGTTTCTTGGGATCAGATTAAAGTAATTGCAGAAGACAAAATGGTAGATTTAAACGCCTTTGAATTAACTTCAGCAATGAAAATGATTGCAGGTACAGCTCGTTCTATGGGATTAACAGTAACTGGTGTTGCACCAAATTAATCTTTATAAAAAAGTAGTATAATGGCAAAATTAACAAAAAAGCAAAAAGAAGCACACGCAAAATTAGACAAGTCAAAATCGTATGATTTGGCAGCAGCTTCATCGCTAGTCAAAGACATTACTAATGTAAAGTTTGATGCATCAGTAGATATTGCAATTCGTTTAGGTGTAGACCCAAGAAAAGCAAATCAAATGGTAAGAGGTGTTGTAACACTTCCTCATGGAACAGGTAAAGACGTAAAAGTTTTAGCATTAGTAACTCCAGATAAAGAAGCAGAAGCTAAAGAAGCTGGTGCAGATTATGTTGGATTAGATGAATATCTTCAAAAAATTAAAAACGGTTGGACAGATGTTGACGTTATTATTACATTACCAAGTGTAATGGGTAAATTAGGTCCTTTAGGAAGAATTTTAGGTCCTAGAGGTTTAATGCCAAACCCAAAAACAGGTACTGTAACAATGGATGTTGCAAAAGCAGTTCAAGAGGTGAAAGCTGGTAAAATCGATTTTAAAGTTGATAAAACTGGTATCGTTCATGCTGCAATAGGAAAAGTGTCTTTTGATGCTGAGAAAATTGCAGAAAACGCAAAAGAAATATTACAAACTGTTATTAAATTGAAACCAACCACTGCAAAAGGAACATACTTAAGAAGTATTCATATTTCTAGTACAATGAGTCCTGCTGTAATTGTTGATGTTAAAACTGTTTAATACGTTAAAACTTAGAATTATGACTAGAGAAGAGAAATCACAAGTAATACAAGATTTAACTACAACATTAGCAGATACAAATACAATTTATCTAGCAGATATTTCTGGAATGGATGCAATAACAACCTCTAACTTACGTAGAGCTTGTTTTAAAGCTGGAATTCAGTTATCAGTTGTAAAAAACACATTACTTGCAAAAGCAATGGAAGCTTCAGACAAAGATTTTGGAGCATTACCATCAGTATTAAAAGGAAATACATCCATAATGATTGCAGAGTCTTCAAATGCTCCTGCAAAATTAATCAAGGAATTCAGAAAGAAAACTAAAAACAAACCAGTTTTAAAAGGAGCGTTTGCAGAAGAATCTGTCTACATTGGTGATGATCAATTAGATGCTCTTATTGAAATTAAATCAAAAGATCAACTTCTTGGAGAACTTATTGGATTATTGCAATCGCCAGCTAAAAACGTTGTTTCAGCGTTGCAATCTGGTGGACAAAAACTTTCAGGTATTATTAAAACTTTATCTGAAAAATAATTTAGCGCACAAATAAACTATAATAAACAAAAATTTTTAAAAACAATTAAAATGGCAGATTTAAAAGATTTCGCAGAGCAATTAGTTAACTTAACAGTAAAAGAAGTTAATGAATTAGCTAAGATTTTAAAAGACGAGTATGGTATTGAGCCAGCAGCAGCAGTAGCAGTAGCAGCAGGTCCAGCAGCAGGTAGTGGAGACGCTGCTGAAGTAGAAGAGCAAACAGAATTTACAGTTATCTTAAAAGACGCTGGTGCTTCTAAATTAGCAGTTGTTAAATTAGTTAAAGAATTAACTGGTTTAGGATTGAAAGAAGCTAAAGGTGTTGTTGATAGTGCTCCTGCACCAGTAAAAGAAGGAGTTTCTAAAGACGAGGCTAATAGCCTTAAAGTAGCTTTAGAAGAAGCTGGAGCTGTAGTAGAGCTTAAGTAATCACTTATCCCGTTTTAATTTTTAAAGCGGGAAAACAAATTTAGGTTTAGGTACTAAAACGCAGGTTTTAGTCCTAAACCATTTTGTGTATATATTCGTTCTTTATTTTAATTCAGATTTTAATCAAAAAAATATTCTCTTTTGGCAACGAAAAACACTACTGAAAGAATCAA
>JANQTK010000304.1 GCA_030731695.1 Polaribacter sp. | reverse complement strand
ATTATTGGCGCAGGAATTAGTGGCTTAATTGCGGCAAAAGTATTAGAAGAACATGGATATCATCCCACCATTTTAGAAGCAACTAAAACGGTTGGTGGTCGTGTAAAATCGGATATTGTTGAAGGTTATACTCTTGATCATGGTTTTCAAGTATTGCTTACTTCCTATCCTGCAGCGAAAAAATACTTGGATTTTAAAGCATTAGACTTGCAAGAATTATTGCCTGGAGCAGCCATATTTCAAAAAGGAACATCGCAAACTATTGGAGATCCTTTGAGAAAACTTTCGTTGTTATTTCCAACTATTTTTTCATCAATTGGAAGCGTTTCTGATAAAATAAAAATCCTACAATTAAACTCGTTTCTTAAGAAAAAGGATTTGAAAAAAATCTTTACAACTCCTGAAAAAACAACCTTACACTATTTGCAAGATTTTGGATTTTCTGATAAAATTATTCAACAGTTTTTCAAACCATTTTTTAGTGGAATTTTCTTAGAGCCAAACTTAGAAACATCAAGCAGAATGTTTGAGTTTGTCTATAAAATGTTTGGAAATGGGTTTGCTGCCATCCCAAAAAAAGGAATGCAAGCAATTCCGAATCAACTATTTAATTCTTTAGTTAACACAAAAATTCAGTTTGAAACTAGTGTAAAAGAAGTAAAAAATAACATGATTATTTTGGCTAATGATAGTAAGATTGAAACTCATTTCACCATCATTGCCACAGAAGCGAGTTCTTTAATTTCTAATCTAACTAATCAAGAAATTGCTTGGAAAAGTTGTGACACTTTGTATTTTGAGTGTGAAAATAACATTCTAAAAAAACCTATTATTGGCTTGATAGCTGATGAAAATTCGTTGATCAATAATATTTTTTATCATACAAGTGTGGCAACATCCACTAAAAACAAAAAGGAATTAGTATCAGTAACTGTTGTAAAAAATCATGAATTATCAGAAGAGAAATTGATTGAAAAAATTGAAAATGAGTTGGAGAATTTCTGTGGAATTAAAAATACAACTTTCTTAAAAAGATATGAAATTAAAAAAGCGTTGCCAAAACTTTCTAATTTGCAATACAAACTTTCTCATACTGAAACTCAGTTGAATTCGTCTGTTTTTTTAGCGGGAGATATTCTGTTGAATGGCTCCTTAAATGCAGCCATGATTGCAGGAGAAAAAGCAGCTCTTGGTGTAATTAAAACCTTAGAAGACGGCTTAATTGTGGAAGAATTAACGTCAGAATACCAATAAAAAAAGAGGAGGATATAAAAAATATCTTCCTCTTTTTTAGAATATTTAATCCATATGTTTTACTAAATATTTTATCAAATCTGTAGTCGTTACAATGCCTACTAATTCATCATCTTCTACCACTGGTAATGCATGAAATGCCTTTTCAGCCAATAACATTCCTACTTCTTTGATGGTTGAATTTGGTGGTACCATAAACAAATTTTTCGTCATTACTTGCTCTATGGAAAACATATCATACACATACGTTTCAATGTTTTTTTCATCCAAAGTGACATCTGGAAAACTCACTTTAAGGAAATCAACATAACTTAACATGCCAATAATTGCTTTTTCGGAAACTATGGGAATATGTCTAATTAATTTTTCTTCAAATATCTTTTTAGCATCAGCTAATTGGTCATTTATATTGAGGGTAATTAGATTTCTGGTCATTATTTCAGAAACAAAGTGTTCTCTTTTCATTATTTTATATTTTATGAATCTGATTCAAAGGTGACAAAAAATACTATTGATTTTAATGACATTTATCACATTATGAAAATTTATAAAATTAAAAAAAGTCCAAAACAGCAGTTTTGGACTTTTTTGTGACCCAAGCATTCCAAAGTTCAAATATTTTAAATGATTTTAAAATAATTTTGGAATGTAAAATCTCTTTTAAAAATAAAACCCACAACATATAAGTTGCGGGTTCGAGTGGTGACTCCAGAAGGATTCGAACCTTCAACCGTCAGAGCCGAAATCTGATATTCTATCCAGTTGAACTATGGAGCCAAATTATACTACAATAAATGTTTTTTAACCAAATCTGCAATTACTTTTCCATCTGCTTGTCCCGCTAATTTTTTGGAAACTATCCCCATCACTTTACCCATATCTTGCATTCCAGAAGCTCCAAGATCCTTGATAGTTTCTATTACAACAACCGCTATTTCATCTTCAGTAAGTGCTTTTGGTAAAAATTGTTCTAATACAGCAATTTCTTGAAGTTCAGGAGTAGCTAAATCTTCTCTTCCTTGTTGTAAAAAAATAGCAGCACTGTCTTTGCGTTGTTTTACTTGCTTTTGAATAATTTTTATTTCTTGTTCTTCTGTCAATTCTGATTGAGCTCCTGTCTCAGTTTTTGCCAATAAGAAAGCTGATTTTACTGCTCTTAAAGCTTGTAAAGCAACAGTATCTTTTGCTTTCATTGCTTCTTTCATTTTATCCATAACTTGTACTTGCAAACTCATATT
>JANQTK010000303.1:9310-11523 GCA_030731695.1 Polaribacter sp. | reverse complement strand
TTCAGACAAAGGATTATTCACTGTTCATGAAAATAAAGATTCCTATTTATACGAAATTCCAACATCGTATTTTGGCAAAGAAATGTTGTTAGTTACGCGTATCAGAGAATTGCCTTCTGGTTTGGGAGGTGGATATGTAAACGCTGGCTCAAAAACCAACACGCAAGTGGTTGTTTGGGAACACTATAAAAATAAGATTTTATTGAAAGTAAAATCATACAATGCCATTGCCAATGACTCCTTGCCTATTTACAAATCTGTAAAAGCCAATAATTTAGAACCGATTATTTATGCGTTTGACATCAAAAGTCAAAACAACGATTCTACAGCAGTTTTGGTGGATGTAACTTCATTTTTTTCAACAGATGTAAAAGCAATTTCAGCTTTGTCAACCTCATTCAGAACTCAATACAAAGTCAAAAGATTAGATCCCTCCAGAAGTTTTATCAACAGTATCAAGAGTTATCCTGAGAATATTGAAGTTGTGCAAGATTTTACGTTTGAAGCTGATGCTCCTCCAAGCAATGCTGCTGCAGGAACCATCACAATGAGCGTAAATCAATCCATGATTTTATTGCCCGAAAAACCGATGATGCCTAGAATTTATGACAAAAGAGTTGGTTATTTTTCTATTGGAAATGTTGATTATAGTTCAGAAGCGTTGAAAGCGGATGAAAAAAGATACATCAGACGTTGGCGTTTGGAACCCAAAGACGAAGCCGCATACAATCGTGGAGAATTGGTGGAACCTAAAAAACAAATTGTGTATTATTTAGATCCTGCAACTCCTGTAAAATTGCGTAAATACATCAAACAAGGTGTGGATGATTGGCAAAAAGTTTTTGAAACTGCCGGTTTCAAAAATGCGATTGTGGCAAAAATGCCTCCAACAAAAGAAGAAGATCCCGAATTTAGCATGGAAGATATTCGTTATTCATCCATCAGATATGTGGCAAGCACCACAAGAAATGCTGTGGGCCCAAGTGTTTCTGACCCACGTTCAGGCGAAATTATTGAAAGCGATATTATTTGGTATCACAATCATTTGCGTTCGTATAGAAATCGTTATTTGTTAGAAACTGGTGCTGCAAATCCTTCTGCAAGAACTTTAGATACTCCAGATGAAGAAATTGGTGAAATGATGCGTATGGTCATCGCACATGAAATTGGACACGCTTTAGGTTTGCCTCACAACATGGCTGCTAGTTATGCGTATCCTGTTGATTCTTTACGTTCTGGAGATTTTACTCAAAAATACGGAATTGCAGCTACCATTATGGATTATGCTCGTTACAATTATGTGGCACAACCTGGAGATAAAAATATTCGTTTTATCAGACAAATGGGGCCTTATGACCATTATGCCATCAATTGGGGATATCGTAAAGTTCCGAATGTAACAACTCCTGAAGAGGAAGTAAAAACCCTAGATACATGGATTTCAGACAAAGCAGGAAATCCAATTTACAGATTTGGAGGACAATCTTTTGATCCTTCTGCACAAACTGAAAGTGTTGGTAATGACCAAGTAAAAGCTTCTACTTACGGAATTAAAAACTTAAAATTTGTGGCTAAAAACTTATCAAAATGGACATCTGACAAAACCAATAATTATGAGGATTTATCAGAATTATTTGATGAGTTATTAGGTGTTTGGAGCAGATATGCAGGTCATGTTGCTGGAAATATTGGTGGTGTATATGAATTTAATAAAAAACCCATTGAATCTGGAGTTGTTTATGAATATGTTTCTAAAGCAAAACAACAAGAATCGTTGCAATGGCTGCTAAAAAATGTATTTGAAACGCAAGACTGGTTATTGGATAAAAATATTTTAGCCAATATCAACGAAAGTGGCTACACTACAAATATGTTGAATTTACAAAACCGACAATTGAATGCACTTTTAAATGAATCACGATTGAAAAGAATGTTAGATGCTTCCGTCATTCAAAAAGATTTTTATCCAGTGGAAGAAATGTTTAAAGAATTGAGAACTGGCGTTTTTTCTGAGGCTAATTACACAAGCAATGTAGACATTTTTAGAAGAAATTTACAAAAAGCTTTTATTGAAAAAATGGGTGTTTTAATGTCTGATAAAAATTTACAAAATACTGATATTCCTTCGATTATAAGAGGAGAATTGGATACCATGAAAATTCAATTAACGATTGCAAAAAGTAGGTATATCAACAAAATATCAAAATATCATT
>JANQTK010000303.1:7841-9210 GCA_030731695.1 Polaribacter sp. | reverse complement strand
ATTTCTTACCAATTTAATCCCTATTGCACATTGTAAACAGCGTTTCTTTGTGCAATAGTTGTTTTTTAACTCAATCAAAGCCTGACTTTCCATGGCATTTTTTGCAGTGATTTTTAAATCTGCAAATGCATCAATAATGCTATTTTTTTCGGGTGAAATTTGTTGAATCAGTTGTAAAATTCTTTCTTCATCAAAATCAGTTTTGGTTTGTAAATAGAGAAATTTCATGGGAATAATCGTGTTTATCAATAACAAATCCACAAAAGATTTTGTGAGTTTTTTGGTGCTTTTTTTAGACTTTGTTTCAAACGTAAAATGTGTTTTCCAAAAATCCATCACCTCAACATTAAACAGTTTATAAAAATCTTCTTTTTGATCAATAATCATCAATTTTGAGAATAAATTTTGATGTTGATGAATCAAATTTACCAATTGTGCCAATCGAATTGTGGGAAAATTGGGCGGACGCATTCTAAAAAACTGAAAATTATTTTTATGAATGCATTGCAACTGATATTTGTGTTTCAAATAGTGATATTCAGTTCGCAACTGATGATGAAAAGGAATTTCAAGTTCATCCTCTAAAAAACCAGCTTGTCCAAAAAGTAAGGCTGACAATTGAATTTCATCAAAGCGAACTTTTTGAATGATTGTAAAATCTAAAGAAGTTGCCAGTTTATAAAATGCCTCTCCATTAATTTTCAATCCAAAATTTTTGGCAAGTAAGATAAAAAGCACGGCTTCAAAATCAAAATTTGTTTCTTGCAACAATTCTTTTATAAATTCAGACTTCTGTTCTAAACGTTCAAAATACAATCTTTCGAGCCAATTATTCAATAAAAATGGTTCTATTTGATGAATTTGTTGCTCACAAGGAATCCATCTCTTTGCATCATTTACAATAGCATTGTATTTATTAATCAGCTCTTTATCAATATAATTTTTCAATTCTAAGGTAGGTAAAGGTTGATTATTTTTAGAAAAAACAACTACATCATGCTCCCAAACTACATGCAAAATTACTGCATCGTAATTAGAATCTTTTTCATGATTGTGTGCATACCAATCAGACGATTTTAGATGCATTTCAACATTGCCTACCCAAGTTTCATCACCAATTTTTACATGCGCATTTAAAAAATCTGGTCCTGAATTTTTATTCTGAACTCCTGATTTTAAAACATTGATTTCCTGATTATTAATTGTTTTTATAGCAGTTTTATAAAACAATTGAAATTGCCAAACGTAGTATAAAAATTCCTCTTTCATTTTTTTTGGATGAAGATACTGAAAAATTTATTTATTCATAAATTTTAACAATAGTATTCAAAAAAGCAACACTATCAAATCAACTATTTTTGCTGAAAAT
>JANQTK010000303.1:6678-7741 GCA_030731695.1 Polaribacter sp. | reverse complement strand
CATGTATTAGTGATTTGTATTCCGAAAGAATACGATAAAAAAGAAGTTGAAAATTATTTCAATTTGGTTCAAAAAACTAGAAATACACCTGATGAAATTATCAATCCTTTCAAAAAGTTTTTAACTGCTGAAATCGGAAAAAAAACACAGGAAGAATTGTTGATTTGGAATAAAAACCAAGCATATTTAGCTTTAGGGAATTTACTTACAGTGTGCGCATTAGAAAATATCGATTCTTGCCCAATGGAAGGTTTTATTCCTGAAAAATATGATGAAGTTTTAAATTTGGATGAGCAAAACTTAACTTCAGTTTTAGTATTGCCTGTGGGTTTTAGAGCTGAAGATGATTATATGAAAGACCTCAAAAAGGTTCGAAAAAATATAGATGAAGTGATTATCAACTTCAAGTAAATCCTATGTTAATTTGAAAAGCCTTCTTTATGAAGGCTTTTTTTTAGGCAATAATAGTCGTATTTTTGAACATCAAAAAATAAAATCTTTCCATGAATCAAGATATAAAAAATAGTGAACCAACAGAAGTTTGGTCTCATTTTGCTAATTTGAATGCAGTTCCTCGTCCATCAAAAAAAGAAGAAAAAATCATTCAATTTATGGTGGATTTTGGCAAAAAACAACAACTTGAAACACTAGTTGATCACATTGGAAATGTCATCATCAAAAAACCAGCTTCTATTGGAATGGAAACTAAGAAAACAATTGTTTTACAAGGGCATATAGACATGGTGCATCAAAAAAATGCAACTACTGATTTTGACTTTGAAAAAGAAGGAATCAATATGTTTGTGGAGGGTGACTGGGTGAAAGCAAAAGGCACCACTTTGGGCGCTGACAATGGTTTGGGAGTTGCTGCAATTATGGCGATTTTATCTTCAAAAACAATCATTCATCCAGCAATTGAGGCATTGTTTACCATTGATGAAGAAACAGGAATGACTGGAGCAATGGGTTTAGAATCAACTGTTTTGACTGGCGAAATTTTACTGAACTTAGACACAGAAGAAGATGATGAAATCGGAATTGGTTGTGCAGGAGGTTTGGATGT
>JANQTK010000303.1:3905-6578 GCA_030731695.1 Polaribacter sp. | reverse complement strand
ATGATTTCCTTTGGTCCAAATATCAAAGGAGCACATTCTCCAGATGAAAGAGCGCAAATTTCTTCAAGTCAAAAATTTTGGAAATTGTTGCAAGAAGTTTTGAAAAATATTCCTGAAAAGAATGGTTAAAACTTTCTGAAAATTGTGAATAAGTCAACGTTTTTTACGGATTGTTATTTGTTCAAAAACTTTAAAAAATTAAACATAACAAACTACTATTCAGAGTTTTATATTTTTATCTTTTTGTTAACATCTTTCAGATGTTTAAAACAGAATAAATTGTAATTTTACCCTATTAAACTAGTCTATTTTAATGGGAAAAATAATTGCAATTGCAAATCAAAAAGGAGGAGTTGGAAAAACAACAAGTTGTGTTAACCTTGCAGCTTCTTTAGGTGTTTTAGAAAAAAAAGTATTATTGATTGATGCTGATCCTCAAGCAAATGCAACTTCAGGAATGGGTGTTCAAGTGGATACCATTGAAATTGGCACCTATCAAGTTTTGGAACTCACTTGCGATGCAAAAGATGCCATTATACCTACAACTTCACCCAATGTTGATTTAATTCCTGCGCACATTGATTTGGTTGCCATCGAAATTGAATTAGTTGACAAAGAAGATCGTGAATACATGCTTAAAAAAGCATTGAAGGATATCAAAAATGAGTATGATTATATCTTAATTGACTGTGCCCCTTCTCTGGGTTTAACGACTTTAAATGCTTTAGTTGCAGCAGATTCTGTGATGATTCCAATTCAGTGCGAATATTTTGCATTGGAAGGATTAGGAAAATTATTGAACACCATTAAAAGTGTTCAAAGAATTCACAATCCACAACTAGATATTGAAGGGCTTTTGTTGACGATGTTTGATTCGCGTTTACGCCTTTCAAATCAAGTAGTTGACGAAGTTCGCAAACATTTTTCAAGTATGGTCTTTGATACTATTATCAGCAGAAATACTCGTTTGGGAGAAGCTCCAAGTTACGGAGAAACCATCATTGCATATGATGCTACTAGCAAAGGTGCCGTAAATTACTTAAATTTGGCGCAAGAAATCTTAAAAAAGAATTCATAAAAATGGCAAAAGCAACCAAAAAACAAGCTTTAGGAAGAGGATTATCAGCTTTATTACAAGAAACACCCAATATCAATAGTGCTTCAGATAAAAATGCAGACAAATTGATTGGTTCAATTATTGAAATTGAATTGAGCAGTATTGATGTAAATCCGTTTCAGCCAAGAACCTATTTTGATGAAGAATCATTGGTGGAATTGGGTAATTCAATTAAAGAATTAGGTGTTATTCAACCAATTACAGTTCGAAAAATGGAAGGAAATCAATTTCAATTGGTTTCTGGAGAAAGACGTTTTAGAGCATCGAAATTGATTGGGAATTCAACAATTCCTGCCTATATCAGACTTGCTAATGACCAAGAAATGCTAGAAATGGCATTGGTTGAAAATATACAGCGTAAAAACTTAGATCCAATTGAAGTGGCTCTTTCGTATCAACGTTTGATTGACGAAATAAATTTGACACAGGAAGAATTGAGTATTAGAGTTGGGAAAAAAAGATCGACAGTTACCAATTATTTGCGTTTGCTAAAATTAGATCCTATTTTACAAACGGGTATGCGTGATGGATTTATTTCTATGGGACATGGACGTGCCATGATTAATGTTGAAAATACAGAAGATCAATTGGCGATTTACGAACGCATTTTAAGAGAAGAACTTTCTGTAAGACAAACAGAAGATTTGGTAAAAAATTTAAAATCAGGTCCAGTTTCAAAGCCAAAAGCAAAACAAATTCCAGATTTTGTAAAAAATAATATCAAACCTTTGAGCGAGTTTTTTGGTCAAAAAATAGCTGTAGTTATGAGTGCTAATGGAAAAGGAAAAATTAGCATTCCTTTCAATTCTGAAGAAGATTTTAACCGCATCAAAAATTTATTAAAATAGGTGAATTTAAAAAAAATCATACTTATTTTATGTCTCAGTTTTTTATCTGAAAGCTTTTTTGCGCAAAATGATTCTTTGCGAATAGATACGTTAAAAACGGAAAAAATCACCAAAAAAAAGGTAGAAAAGCAATATGTATATGATCCATTAGCCCCTTCAAAAGCGGCTTTTTATTCTGCAATTTTTCCAGGAATGGGTCAGATTTATAATAAAAAATATTGGAAAGCGCCAATAGTTTGGGGAGCTTTGGCTTTACCTGTTTATTATTATCAAATAAATAACAGCGATTATAAACGTTACAGAACGGCTTATAAACTCAGAAAAAACGGATTGCCGGACGAATTTATAGTTGATGGTGTTGAAATTGTTTCCACACAAACTCTAGAAACTGCTCAAGAGCAATTGCGTGAAAACAGAGATATGTCTTTATTGACAGGTGTTATTTTGTACATTCTACAAATTGTGGAAGCAAGTGTAAATGCGCATTTAATTCAATTTAATACGGATGATAATTTAACTATTAAACCTCAACTAATTTTTGATCCAATACGCATTGAAACTCCCAGTATTGGACTCACTTTTAAATATAATTTTTAAAATGAAAATCGCATTATTAGGCTATGGAAGAATGGGAAAAGAGATTGAAAAAATCGCCCTTTCTCGTGGTCATGAAATCGTCATCAGAAAAGATGTGGAAGATATTATTGA
>JANQTK010000303.1:0-3805 GCA_030731695.1 Polaribacter sp. | reverse complement strand
CAAAAATTAGATGCACCAAGTGGAACAGCCATTACTTTGGCTGAAGGAATCATAGAAAACACCTCAAAAAAAGGGTGGGAATTAGGAGCAAACACAACTTCTGAAAATATTCCGATTGAAGCAAAAAGAATTCCAGATGTTCCTGGAACACACACAGTTTGGTATTCATCTGAAGTTGATACTATTGAAATAAAACACACAGCACATAGTAGAAAAGGATTTGCTTTGGGTGCTGTTATTGCGGCAGAATGGATTGTTGGGAAAACAGGCGTATTTTCAATGAAAGATGTCTTAAACATTCGTTAAAAACTGTAACTTTTTTGCTATTTTGCGCCTTATTAACTTGACATAAATTTCCTTTTTGGAAAAAAAATATCGATTATGACATTTACTCAATGGTTTCTTTTTTTTATCAGTATCCAAATAATTCATTTTTTAGGTACTTGGAAATTGTATCAAAAAGCAGGTAGAAAAGCTTGGGAAGCTGCAATTCCTATTTATAACGGAATTGTTTTAATGCAAATTATCAAGCGTCCAAAATGGTGGATTATCCTACTTTTTATTCCGATTATCAATTTATTGATGTTTCCCGTAATTTGGATTGAAACCATCAGAACTTTTGGTTTTTATAAAAAAATAGATTCATTTTTGGTCATTGCAACACTTGGATTGTATATTTTTTACATCAATTATGCAACAAACCCAACGTTTAATCAAGATAGAAGTTTAAAACCCCAATCTGAATTGGGTGAATGGATTAGTTCAATTACGTTTGCAATTATTGCTGCAACCTTGGTACACACCTATTTTATGCAGCCATTTACCATTCCAACATCATCTTTGGAAAAATCTTTATTGGTTGGAGATTATTTATTTGTAAGTAAATTTCATTATGGCGCAAGAGTTCCATCAACAGTAATTGCTGCACCAATGGTTCATGATTCGTTGCCTTTTACAGGAACTGCATCGTATTTAAAGAGCCCGCAATTACCATATTTACGTTTGCCAAGTTTACAAAAAATTAAAAATAATGATATAGTGTGTTTCAATTGGCCTGCTGATTCTTTGGCGACCATGTGGGGAGATACTTCAGGAAAATTTACCTACAAACCAGTTGATAAAAAGACAAATTACGTAAAACGTTGTGTGGGAATTGCTGGTGATACGTTGCAAATAATTGATGGTTATGTATATATCAATGGGAAAAAGAACGAATTACCATACAGAGCAAAATTGCAGTTTTACTATACGTATGAATCAAAATCGCCTATTGACGCAAATACGTTTCCAGCATTTTTACTAGAGAAAGAACGTACAGGAGTTTACCGAATTTTATCCGAATATTGGGATAATGAAAAGGTACAAGATGCTATCAAAAAGAATGGAAGTTTAACAAAAATTGGCCAAGATTCTTTATATACAGAAGTTGCTGGAGGCATCAATCCTGACTTAGCGCAACGTTTGAAAATGAGTTCAGTGAGTACTAAAATCAATATCAATTTAACGCAAGAAGAAGTTGATAGATTGAAAAAATATCCTTTGGCAGTTTCCGTTACCAAAATAAATCACGCACCAGACAATGCTATTTTTCCGCATGTTGAAAAATTGCAATGGAGTCAAGATAATTTTGGCCCTATTTATATCCCAAAAGCAGGAGCTACTGTAAAATTAGATGCGGAATCGTTGCCTTTTTATGAGCAAATTATCAAAAATTATGAAAATAATGATTTGGTAATAAATGGTGATGACATTTTTATCAATGGTAAAAAAGCAGATTCATACACTTTTAAACAAGACTATTTTTGGTTGGTTGGAGACAACAGACACAATTCTTTAGACGCACGTTATTGGGGTTATGTGCCTTTTGATCATGTTTTAGGAAAACCAGTAATGGTTTGGTTTAGTTGGGATGCAAATGCACCAAGTTTTGGCGCAAAAATAAAATCAATTCGTTGGGACAGACTATTTACCACAGTTCATGGTGATGGAGAACCTGTTTCATATAGATATGTTGTTTTTGCACTGATTGCAATGTATTTTGGATGGAGTTTTTATAAAAGTAAAAAGAAAAAAGTATAGCTTTTAAAAGCAAAAAGGCAAAGCTTTCAACAAAATTTGCAAAGTTTGATGCATTGGTATTGAAAACTATTTCTCAAAACTCAAAAAATGTCATTATTTATTCCGACGTATTTTTCACCTATTTCTCAGTATGCAGCAATTGTAAAATCTGATGAAATTACTTTTGAAATGGAAGATAATTTTCAGAAACAAAGCTTTCGAAATCGTTGCTATATTTATAATAGCAATGGAAAACAGTTGTTAAGTATTCCTGTAAAACATTCCGAAAAGGAAGGGAGAAAAAAGACCAAAGATACACTTGTAGAAAATGATTTTCCTTGGCAAGATCAGCATTTTAAATCCTTACAAACATCCTATAGAGTTTCTCCCTATTTTGAGTATTTTGAGGATGATTTGATGCCAATTTTCACCAAAAAATACAAGTTTTTACATGACGTAAACATTGATACGTATTTGTTTATAGCTGATGCATTAGAATTGAATCCAAATTTTTCAAAAACAACTGTTTATGAATTGGAAAAAAATACAAATGATTTTCGGTTTTTAGCAGATAAAAACCAGCAATCTGAAAAAGACTTCAAACGCTACAAACAAATGTTTGATGATAAACATGGTTTTTTACCCAATCTATCAATATTAGATTTATTGTTCATGGAAGGTCCAAATGCTGTAAGTTATTTTTGATGTTTACCACAAAATTCATCCTTCATTATAGCCTCCACTTTATAGTTCCCTTGTTGTTTTCATATTTTTTTTTCAAAGAAAATTGGAAAAAAATTTATTTGATTTTTTTGGCTTCTATGTTGATTGATCTCGATCATTTATTGGCAAACCCTATTTTTGACAGCAATAGATGTAGCATCAATTTTCATCCTTTACACACCTATTATGCTGCAGGCATATATGTAATTGGATTGTTTTTTAGAAAAACGCATATTTTGGCTTTTGCGTTATTATTTCACTTATTGACGGATTTTATTGATTGTTATTTATAAAATCGTTTTGAAAGTTTCGTAATTTCATCCGAAATAGTAAATTTCATGACCAAATACAAATACAAAATAGTGATTAAAATACTTTTTAAAAGAATATTAATCATTTGATGTACAGGAACTTTCCATATATAAAGGCTATGAAATGGAAAATCCCAAAAATTAAAAAGTAGATAAAGCCCTATAATAATTCCAATCATCAACCATGATTTGTCTGTAAAAGGAGTCATTGAAAATTTTCTTTTTACAAACATTATTTTCCCTGTATTTGCAAAAAAGATGACAATAAGTGTTGCCAATGCCAAACCATCTGTTCCCATTTCTAGTTTGTAGTAAAATAGATAGTTTAAAGCATACACTGAAATAGCCATCATAAAACTATAAGGCAATGTTATTTTATAATATTGAGAATTATTGATAATGGCTCCATTATTTCCTAAAAACCCATTATACATTTTTACGAACGAAATCATAAATACCACCAATTCTCCTCCTGCATATTGTTGAGGCAATAAATTGAATAATTGATTGACATTTGCATTGATCAATACAAAAAACAAACCGCTGATTAACAATAAATTAATAGAGCTTTTTTTATACAAAGAAGCTACTTCTACATGATTTTCCTCATTCAAAGTTTTAGATGTCAATGGTTGCAAAATATTCATCATAGCTCTACTTGGCGCTTCAATAAACGAACCAATAAAAACGGCTACAGAATAATAAGCTGCTTG
>JANQTK010000302.1 GCA_030731695.1 Polaribacter sp. | reverse complement strand
ATAAATCCGTTTGTTAAATATTTTTTAGCAACCATTTGAATATCAGCAGTTGTAAGAGCATTCACTCTGTCTTCAAAAGAAATTACAGATGAAACATCTTCTTTTAAATAATCGATGTTTTTAATCGTATTTAACCAATATCCATTTCTTTTCAGATTTTCTTGATAATTTAAAATTTGAGACTTTTTTGTTTTCATCAAATCTTCTTCAGAGGGTCCATTTTTAGCCATATTTGCTACTTCAGCAATTGCAATGTTTTTTAATTTATCAACGTTTTCTGGAGCACAAGGAAAGCTAATTGAAAAATTATACATTCCAGAAGGGATTTTTGAGATATTCCCTCTTGTACTTGAAGAATACACGCCACCTTCTTGTTCTCTTAGTTTTTCGGTAAGTTTAATTCCCACAATTTCACCTAAACTTTCAAAAGCCAACGCTTCTTTTTCAGAATACGTTGCTTCACCTTGATACAAAATTCTAACAGTACTTTTTGGGTCTTTTCCTTTTTTAACAATTTTGCTATGAGAACCAGTTAGAGGTCTAAAATCACTAATTTTATAAGTTTCGTTAGAGTTTTTTCCAGGTAAACTTCCAATATATTTCATAGAAAATTCTGCTAATTTGCGCTCATCAATATTACCTACAAAATAGAATTTAAAATCGCCTGCATCTGCAAAGCGTTCTTGGTATTTAGCATAGGCAATATCATAATCAGCAGCATCATATTTTTCTGGTGAAGGAAAACCTGTATAACGTGGATTACCAGCATTCATAAAATCTGACATTTCTTTTTGGAAAAAGAAACTTGGACTTGCTAATAAATTTCCTAAAAAACTTTTGTCTTTATTAATTGATGAATTAAATGCTTTTTCATCTTTATTTAATGAAGTAAAATACAAGTACACCAATTGAAAGAGTTCTTCTAAATCTTTTGGAGAAGCAGACCCATTAAAACCTTCACTTAAACCACCAATAAATGGACTAGCATCAGCAATTTTTCCTGACATCATTTTTGTCATATCCGAAATAGAATAACCATTTACACCAGCTTCAGTCAAAGCACCATTGGCAAAAGAAGTAGCTTTTAATTCATCATCAGAATACAAAGAAGTTCCTCCATAACTAAAAGCAGTAAATAAAATTTCATCATTTTTAAAGTCTGTTTTTTTATACGTTACAGTTGCTCCATTACCTAAGGTAAATGTTTTAGTGCCTAATTCTTTATTTTCAGAAAAACCTACAATTTTACCCATTTCAGGCTCATTTGTAATTAACGATTCAGCAACTACTGTATCTTCATATGGTGTTAAATCTATTGTTTTTACTTTTTCTAACGCATCCAAAACTTCTTTTTCAGTAACCACCTTTTTGGGTCCTGTAATGATAATTACACGATTATCATCATGTAAAAAGTCATTAATAACCATATTTACCTCTTCCAAATTGATTGTTGGAAGCATTTTTTGATGGGTCATAAAAGTCCACTCAGCACTTGGAATTGGGCTTTTTTGCAAGAAATTATTGACATAAGCTCCTACAATTCTTCCAGATTCATTTTTGTCATTGTTTTTATAAGATTGCTCAACACGTGCCAATACATTTTTTTTAGCTCTTTCAAGTTCTCCTTTATTAAAACCAAAACGTTTTACTCTTTCACTTTCTGCCAACAAAGTTTCTAGAGCTTTTAATTGACCATCAGCACTAGTGCCAGCAACAGATTGATAAGCGTCTCTATTTCTTGCATACGTTCCACCATGATAGCTAAAACCAAAAATAAACGGCGGATTTTCAGAATTTCTTAATTCATCTAGCCTGTTATTTAGCATTTGTGCAAATAACGATTCCACAATGTTTTTTCTGTATTTTTCGACAGTTTCAGTAGGTGTTGAATCTTCATAATCTTTATACATTAATTGTACTTGAGAAAAAGGAGCTTCTTTATCAGCTTCAATTGCTACAAAAGTTTCTTTATGATTTTCAACAGAAAAAACTTCTCTTTTTCTTGGGTTTTTTGATGCAGGAATGCTTCCAAAATGAGTTTTAATTTTAACTTCTAAAAGCTCAACATCTACATCACCAACCGCAATTACTGCCATTAAATCAGGTCTATACCAATCATTAAAAAACCTTCGTAAACTTTCATGTTTAAATGTTTTTAAACTTTCTTCTGTTCCAATAGGAAGTCTGTCTGCATATTTAGAACCATACATCATTTTTGGTAAATATTGCTCCATCATTCTACTATCTGCACCACGTCTAGATCTGTATTCTTCAAGAACTACGCCACGTTCATCATCAATATCTTTACTTTCTAATAATGCACCTCCTGCCCAATCTTCTAAAATATCGAATCCTTTTTCCAGTTTTTCTTCATCATCACTTGGAATTGGTAAAATATACACAGTTTCATCAAAACCTGTGTAGGCGTTTAAATCTGCACCAAATTTTACACCAATAGATTGTAAATAATCTACCAATTCATTTTTTTTAAAATTTTTAGT
>JANQTK010000301.1 GCA_030731695.1 Polaribacter sp. | reverse complement strand
CAAAATAAGTTCCGTTTTGAGCAGGCACGCCGTTAAATCCAGATTTCCATAACTCAATTTTATTATCTGAGGCAGTTGTAGACCAACCTTCAACATTCGTTTCATCCGTTATAATATAAGAACTAGGAAGTGTTGGACCATTTTCAAAATCATTGTTTAAAAAGAAGTTATCTTTACATACTGCGCAGGGATCACTGTTAGTTTTAGAAGTATAAGCAGTTTTGCTTGAGGTTTTATTAGAAGATTTAAAATTAATTTGATTGTTTGAAATCGCTATTATTTGCGACGTATACTCAAGACCATCTTTTCTTACTACATATACTTTTTCATAAATGCTAGATAAACTAAATGATTGATTAATTTCACCATTGGATGGCTTGCCAGAGTATAATAAATTTTTAAGTGCTTCTGTAATATTTTCGGCTTCTGTACTATTGTTTTCTGTGTATGCAAAAACTTCATATTTTACAAAAGGGGTAGCATCTGTAATAGTTAAAGTAACTACTCTTTCTGTTTCAAAGTTAAAGCTATCAGGAATTGATAAATTTTCTAAAAAAGCTATTGCAGAGTTGTTTTCTTCTGGATTCTGAATGTCATCTGCATTCGGAACACAAGAGCTAAATATTAATATGAAAGTTAAAAAAAGATAAAGATTTATTTTTTTCATAATAAACAAGGGATTTAATTTATAAAATTCTTTGACAAAGATAAAAATAAAAAGACATTGTTTTTTAAAATAAAGATTAATAGAGCTTTTGATTCATTTACTTGCACTAAAGTGTCGACGAATGGTATTTGTTTTTACAACTTATCCAAGCGAATATCAAATGTCATGTAAAAAACAAAAAAAAAGACTGTCTTTTCAGACAGCCCTAAGTAATCGTTTTATAACCTAAAAGCCTCTTTAATAGCATCCACATAATCCAATTTCTCCCAAGTAAAGGTTTCTACTTCTTGAGAAACAGTTTCTCCCATTGGATTTGAAAATGTGACCGTTTTTATTTCAGGCGTTCTTCCCATGTGACCATAAGCCGCAGTTTCAGAATAAATTGGCGTTCTTAACTTTAAACGTTTTTCGATAAAATAAGGACGCATATCAAATATTTCCTTGATCTTTTCTCCAATTTCACCATCTGTCATTTTCACTTTAGATGTTCCATACGTATTCGCATTGATACTGGTAGGTTCTGCAACACCAATTGCATATGAAACTTGCACCAAAACCTCTTTACACAACCCTGCAGCAACCATATTTTTGGCAATATGTCGTGTTGCATACGCTCCTGAACGATCTACTTTACTTGGATCTTTTCCAGAAAAAGCTCCTCCTCCATGAGCGCCTTTTCCTCCATACGTATCAACAATAATTTTACGACCAGTTAATCCTGTATCTCCATGTGGACCACCAATCACAAAAACGCCTGTTGGATTGATATGATAAAGTATTTTAGCATTAAACAACTGCTGAATGTGAGTTGGCAATTTTGCAATCACTCTAGGAATTAATATATTTTTAATGTCATTATTAATGACTTTCAACATGGCATCTTCAGCATCTTTTTTATCTTCAATACTGTTTGATGTTGGTTTGATAAAATCGTCATGTTGTGTAGAAATTACAATCGTATCAATTCTTTGTGGCACATTGTCATCAGAATATTCAATGGTAACTTGACTTTTAGCATCAGGTCTTAAATAGGCGATTTCTTTATTTTCTCTTCTAATTTCAGACAACTCTTTCAACAATCTATGAGATAATTCCAACGCCAAAGGCATAAAATTTTCAGTTTCGTCAGTGGCATATCCAAACATCATTCCTTGATCTCCTGCACCTTGCTCTTCAGGATTTTTTTTATCAACTCCTTGATTGATATCTGGAGATTGCTCGTGTATTGCCGATAAAACACCACACGAATTACCATCAAACATATACTCACTTTTGTTGTACCCAATTTTATTGATAACTTCTCTTGCAATTTGCTGCACATCCAAATAAGTTTGAGACTTTACTTCACCCGCTAAAATTACTTGACCTGTGGTTACCAAAGTTTCGCAAGCAACTTTACTATTTTTATCAAAGGCTAAAAAATTATCAATCAATGCATCGCTTATTTGATCAGCGACTTTATCAGGATGTCCTTCAGAAACACTTTCTGACGTAAATAAATATGACATAAATATAGTTTTATTTTGTTTTTGTGAAAAAATTAAATCGGATTGCTAAAAGCTAAAAGTAGTAGAAATTACTGCTTTAGCATTTTTTTAATGAGGTTGCAATCAGTTCAAATTTTTCCTCTCTGTTTGAATTACAAATTTAAAGTTTAATTCTAATTTGAGCTCTTTTTTTAAGAAAAATTTATCACAATAAAAAAAGTGTTATAGAGTCAAGAAAATTTTTGATAACAAAAAAACAAGTTTTTATTTGGATAATCCAATTTTCTGTCGCAATATTTGTGCTCACAAAGTTCAATAACTTATTGAAATGTTATCAAGAAAGGTGGAGGGA
>JANQTK010000300.1 GCA_030731695.1 Polaribacter sp. | reverse complement strand
ATGAGTTCATCATCCTTAATATCTTCAAATTGAGTTGATAATCTATCAATAATATCAATTACATTAGCACTACTTTCAACAGGTGTTTCAGCAATATTTGTGTATAGATATTCTTTAGGTCTAGACAAAAATATGTCAGGATTGTAGCCTGCTTTTTGCTTAAAACTTTTCACCAAATCAAACACATCTGCAGCATCACTCAAATTTCGATAGTCATCATTAAATTTTTCAATATATAACTTGTCAAACTTTTTAAAATCAATAGCATCCAATAAAAAATCTTCACCGTTTTTTGCTACAGCAAATCCTAATTCTTGCTTTGCACCTTCAATTCCCAAACGTTTTCCATTCCATTGTTCTGCCCTAGCATCACGCTTTTGTACATATAAAATTTCATTATACGAATTTCCTTTTTCATCAATTTGATTTTCTGAAAACAAGACCAATACTGCATTTGGCTCTTTGTAACCTGTCAAATAATAGAAATTTGGGTCTTGATGAAAGATAAAATCTACATCATTTGCCCTGTTTCTAACAGGATTTGCAAAAACAACGGCAACTGAATTTTTTGGCATTTTTGAGCGTAAAATATCACGTCTTTCTTTATGAAATTCTTTGGATAGATAATCTGTTGGTGTTTGCGAAAAACTGCAAAAAGTAATGGAAATCAATAGGACTGAAAGAAAATTACGGATATTCATAGAATGTTTTTTTTAATAGTTTTTCAAATGTACTATTATTTACATTTTGATGATAAAAATTAACAAAATATTATTGACTCGTTTTCGTATAAAATTCAATAATTTAGCCAAAAATTTAAGAATTCTATACAATGAAAAATATTGCATTACACGAAGTTCATGAAGCTTTAGGCGCAAAAATGGTTCCTTTTGCAGGTTTTAACATGCCTGTTCAATATGAAGGCGTAACAATAGAACATCACACAGTTCGCCAATCTGTTGGTGTTTTTGATGTGAGTCATATGGGTGAATTTTTAGTTGAAGGCGAAAATGCTTTGGCTTTGATTCAAAAAGTAACTTCCAATGATGCTTCAAAATTAGCAGATGGTGATGCACAATACAGCTGTTTTCCGAATGAAGAAAACGGTATTGTAGATGATTTGATTTGTTATAGAATTAAAGAAAATCAGTATATGTTAGTGGTAAATGCATCTAACATTGAAAAAGATTGGAATTGGATTAACCAGTATAATAAAGACTTTGGGGCTACTTTACGAAATCTTTCTGATGACTATTCTTTGTTAGCCATTCAAGGACCAAAAGCTGTTGAAGCGATGCAGTCTTTATCTTCTATAGATTTGGCAAGCATCCCGTTTTACAAATTTAAAGTAGGTGATTTTGCAGGAATTAAACATGTAATTATTTCAGCAACAGGCTATACAGGTTCAGGAGGATTTGAAATTTACTGCAAGAATAACGAAGTAAAACAAATTTGGGATGCCGTTTTTGAAGCAGGAAAATCATTCGGAATTAAACCAATTGGATTGGCTGCCAGAGACACTTTGCGCACAGAAATGGGCTATTGTTTGTACGGAAATGATATTGACGATACCACCTCTCCTATTGAAGCTGGTTTGGGTTGGATTACCAAATTCACCAAAGATTTTGTGAATAACGAAGCTTTAGCAAAACAAAAAGCTGATAAACCAGCTCGAAAATTAGTCGCTTTTGAAATGGTTGAAAAAAGCATTCCAAGACACGATTATGAAATTGTGGATGCTGATGGAAATAGCATAGGTAAAGTAACTTCAGGAACCATGAGTCCAAGTATAGGAAAAGGCATTGGAATGGGTTATGTAACAAGCGAATTTGCTGGTTTAGATACTGAGATTTTTGTACAAATACGTAAAAATGCGATGCCTGCAAAAGTTGTAAAATTACCTTTTTACAAAGGGTAATTTCTAAATCTATTGAATGAAAAATTGTTTTTTCTGGGGATTTCTTTTGATTTTCCTCACTACATCATTCTCTTTTTCGCAAGTAAAAGGAATTGTTGCAGATGAAAACAATTCTCCTTTAGAATATGCCACTGTTGCTATTTACAAGCAAACTGATAAAAGCTTATTTGCCGGAATTGTTACAGATAGTTTGGGTGTTTTTTCTTTTACAAACCTTGCCAAAGGAAGTTATTTTTTAAAGGTTTCGTTTATTGGATATATTGAAAAAACCATCAATTCGATTTTTATTTCAACCTCAAAATCTAGTGTTGATTTGGGTACAATTTCGCTCACTTTAGGCACTTCTTTAAACGAAGTAATCATCAAAAGTGAAAGAGCTACAGTTGTCAATAAAATAGATCGTCAAGTATTTAGTGCTGAAAAATTTAAAAATGCACAAGGAGGTTCTGGAATTGATGTCATCAGAAATTTACCTTCTGTAACTGTTGATGGTCAAGGTGAAATTAACGTTCGTGGAAGTTCGGGATTTGTGTTGTTATTGAATGGCAAACCCATTCAAGGAAATGCTGCTAGTTTGTTAGGACAACTTCCTGCAAATGCTATTGAACGAGTAGAAGTGATTACTGCACCATCTGCCAAATATGATCCTGAAGGAAAAGCAGGAATCCTAAATATCATCACCAAAAAAGGTGCTTTGGATGGTTCATTTGCCCAACTCAACATCAAAGGTGGTTTTCCTTCTATAGAAAAATACAACAATGCAAATGCACACCAACGTTATGGAATTGATGCAACTTACAACTTGCAAAAAAAGGCCTGGAATTATTCTTTTGGTTTAAATTATCAAAGAAATGATATTGGAGGAAGACGTGAAGGGGATGTTTTTACGATTATCAATAACAAACAAACGCGATTTCCGTCAACTGGCGAAAGAAGTACTGACGAAATTAATTATAGTGGACGATTTACGGTTGATTTTACTCCAAATGAAAAAAACGAATTTTCAATAGGATTTTTCGCAGGAAAACGTGATAAAGACAGACTTGCAGACATCGTTTATTTTGACAATCATGCAGTGAATCCGCCAAATAGCAACAACAGATTGTATACTTTTCAGTATTTCAATCACAATTTATTGAATCGAAAAAGTGATTTCGCTTTGGGAAGTTTTGATTACAAACACACTTTTGAAAATAAGGCAACTATTTCAACTTCGTTATTATACGAATATACACTTTTAGGAGGCCCTACCATCAACCAGAATTTGGGTTTTCCTGATGAAAGTATTTTGTATCAAGATGAATTCAATACCAATAACAATCCATTGCACGGAACTCGTTTTCAAGTAGATTATAGCTTTGCTCCTTTTGAAAATGGTTTGTTAGAAACTGGATATCAGTTCAGAAGTTTGGATCATACAGGAGATTTTGTGTATGAAAGACGCACCAATTTTAATGACCCTTTCCAATTGGTGCCTGAGTTTTCGAGTGAAGTGAATTTGAAAAGAATCATACATTCTGTGTATGGGCAATATAATGGAAAATCAGCAAAATGGGAGTATGCTTTTGGAACACGTTTGGAAATTATGGACAGAACTTTGGATTTGAAAGACAAAGCAAATACTGTTGATGAAAGGTTTGAATATGATTTTGCAAAGCTATTTCCATCAGCATCTGTGCAATATGCTTTGGATGACAAAACAAATATCAAAGCTGCTTATAGCAAACGTGTGGAAAGGACCACCACTTTTAAAATGAATCCATTTCCTGAGCGTGAACATTCTGAAACTTTAGAGCAAGGAGACCCAAATTTATTACCAGAATTCATTGATTTGATGGAAGTTGGTTTCAATAAAAAATTAAAAGGCGGCAATTCTGTAAATGCAACTGCGTATTACAGACATATTAAAAACTTGGTAAACAGGGTAAATACGGTGTATAATGATAGTATTTTAAATCGAATTTACTCAAATGTTGGTAATGCCAATGTGATTGGTTTAGAACTTTCTACGCAAGTAAAATCGACTGATAATTGGTCTAGTTTTATTGGGTTTAATGTGTATAATTATGCCATTTCAGGTGAGTTTGACAACAGTCCTGTAAACTCCGAAACCACTGTGTATGGCATCAATTTGAACAGTACGTATTCTTTTTGGAAAAATGCTTCGTTGCAATTTACCTTCAACTATTTGTCTGAGAGAGTTACTGCACAAGGAGAAGATTCCCGTTTTTATTCTCCCAATTTGACCTTTCAAAAATCCTTTTTAGAAGGTTCGTTAGTAGCCACTTTGCAATGGCAAAACATAGATATGGGATTGTTAAATTCGAACGAACAACGAATTACTACCTTCAGACCAAGCGAGTTTTACACAACCACCAATTATATTTATGAAGTAGATGTCGTGATGCTAAACCTAACGTACACCTTTAAAAAAGGAAAAAACAAATCGAAATTTATTGATAGCGAATTTGGAAAACGAGAGTTTTAGTTTTTTAGCCGTTTGCTTTTAGCATTTAAATGACAACAATGCTCTTGGTATTTTTACTAATTTACAACTGATAATTATCATTTTTTGTGTTTTTTGGTTTTACTAGTTTTGGTGCTCATAAAACTGTTTTATTTTGAAACCATCATTTTTCTTTTTAGCCGTTAGCATTTTTTTGAGTTTTTTTTCGTGTCAGCCATCCAAAGAAAAATCTTTGCATAAGGAATCAGAAAAACATTGGAGTTATGAAGGAGAAACTTCTCCTGAGCATTGGATAGAAATCGAAAAAAACTCAAATTGTGATGGAGAAAAACAATCTCCTATAAATATCATCCACAAAGATGCTGTAATTGCTCTGAAAAAAAACGAATTATCTATAAACTACTCTCCCAAAACATTGGTTAGTAAGGTAGAAAACAATGGGCATTCTATTCAATTTGATTTTGAGTATGGTGATTTAATTGTATATAAAAATGAGACTTATCTATTAAAGCAAATACATTTTCACGAACCCTCAGAACATAAAATTAATGGTATTGTGTATCCTATTGAAATTCATTTGGTACATGTTAGTAAATCTGGAAAAATTACTGTTTTAGGAATTTTTGGCGAGGAAGGAACTGAAAGTGATTTATTTGAGTTTTTAGAAAGTTTTTTACCCTTAGAAAATGGAACTCATAAAGAAATACATCAAAAGCTTGATTTATCTATTTTGCTTAAAAACAATAAGAGTTATTACTCTTATAACGGCTCTTTAACAACTCCACCTTGTTCTGAACAGGTCAACTGGATTGTTTTTAAAAATCCAATAATATTATCTGAAACAGAAGTGCTTAAACTTAGAGACAATATGCCTATTAATAATTATCGAAATCAACAAAATTTAAATGATAGAAAAGTATTCTTTTACGAGTAATACTTTCTTTAATATGCTATCAAATTTTTCGGTTTTAATGATTTATTAGTGTTTGTTTGCTTTAATTTTATGAAGATATTATTTGTTGATTGGTATAGCCAGTCTTAAGATTCAAATAAAAATTACAGATTTAAATTAGCTAAATTTTTGTAAATGCTTTTATTATTATGAAACTTCTACCTCTCTTTTCATAAGTTAAAAATAAGGTTTTATCTCAATTTTAAGAAGATGTAAAATTAGTATATCCATTCAAAATTTGTCTATTTTTTTGGATGTATTTCATTTTGTATTTGGTTTGTATTTTCAAAATACATCTATTAAAACATCAATATTTAGTGCATTACAAAATTGAGTTTAAGAACTTAGTATTCAATTCTTCCACAATTTTTCCTATTTTTTTGTCTCTAGCTACTTTTTCTAATATCGTTGCTGGAACTTGCCTAACACTACAGTTTTCTATAGCACAACGTTCGCAAGTTACACCTACATTTTGATTTTTTATTGTAGGATCTTCTAAAAAAACAAGCCTTCGTTGCAATTGCTTATTTAGCATCAATCCAACACTTATACTTCTGTAATGATTGTTTTTAAAAGGATCTTTCGTTGCCGAAGAAATCACTAAATATCTAGTACCATCGTTTTCGTAGTTAGAAATTTGGAAATCAAATTCATGCTCTTTTTTACTTTTACTGATGGTTTCAAGTAAATTTATAGATACCCAACGCCTACAATAATGCTCGTTAGTTTCATTTGCGTGAGGAGAATGTTGGTGAGACAAATGCAATTCTTTTTTTAGATAAAATTTATTGCTTTCTGCTTTATGCGTAAATCTTAAAAAAAATAAATTTTGAAGATTAAATGTTCTAGGCAAAATGTTTGTTAATCGTTGGTAAAATGATTCTGGTGACGCATTAAAACTATCAATAGCATGTAAAAACAAGTTGGCGTCAAAGGTTTCTTTTTCAAAAATCTCATTCAGTTGCGAGATAATTTTAGCACTCGGAATAATTAGTGCCCCTGCAAAATAAGAAGCATAAAAATTATTTAAAACCTGATCAAAAGTCTCAAATTTTATCCAAGGAAAGGTATACAATCGTTCTTCGATTTCAAGAAAATTATAGGCCAACTCTTTTGCATAAATAAAGGTACGTTGGGCTTCATCAATTTCATTTGCAAGTAATAAGGTTTTTGTTTTAGGCACAAACATAGATCGTAAATTACCTAAAGCTTCATATTTACTTAACTCATTAACTTCAATAATATAACCGTATTCTTCAACAAGTATTTCTTCTAATTCTGCAGAAGTAATTTTATGATTTAAATCAATATGATACGCTTTTGCAAACTTTAAAGCACTCTGTTCCAAATGCTCAAAATAATTGTTGTTGGCCTCTTGAAATGATCTTACTGATGCTAAAAAAAAACTCTCTCTGCTAAAATTATAGTTTTGTGCAATTTTAATGATGGTACTAATAAAAGCATTGACTTTTGCTGGCGCGTTCGCAACAATATCGATTAAATTACTTTCTTTAATACCAAAGAGTTCTAAAGGGATTTCTTTTAAAATTTTAGACCGTAACAAATCGCCAATTGGCGCTAAATTTTTATCCAACTTTAAAGACACCATTTGGTCATATGGCACGTCTAATTTTTCGGAAAGTATGGCAATTTTATCTGGTTTTGGATATTTTTTTCCATTTTCTATTTCGTTTAAATACGACTTAGATAATCCCGAAAGTTTAGACAATCCAAAGAGCGACAAATTCTTATCAGTCCTTATCTGCTTTAGCTTTAACCCAAAAATTAGTTTTATATAATCTTCTTCCATAATAGCAAATATAGTCTTTTTTGCGAATATAAAAATTTGGCGAAAAAAATTATTTAGCGAACGTTCGCTTGTTTTTTCAAAATATTTGTTTTACTATTGCACTATAAAATTACAACATCATGGAAAACACACTTTTAAAACAACCTAAAATTTCATTTTCTGAAAACACAACCAATCACTATCCAGAAATTTTAACTGACGAGGCTCTTATATTTTTAGCTGCTCTTCACGAAAAGTTTAATGCGAAACGTTTAGAATTATTAAAAAAACGCGTTAAACTGCAGCACTTTTTTGATGATGGAAACTTTCCTGAATTTCCAAATGAAACATCAGACATTAGAAATACTGATTGGACTGCAGGGAATATTCCTCATGACTTACAAGACAGACGCGTAGAAATTACAGGTCCTGTAGAGAGAAAAATGATTATCAATGCGCTTAATTCTGGCGCTAAAACATTTATGGCTGATTTAGAAGACAGTAATTCTCCAACTTGGGAAAATGCAATACAGGGCCAACAGAACCTTATTGATGCCAATCAAAAAACCATCTCTTTGATGGATGCTAAAAAAAATAAAACATACAAATTAAACCCTAAAACAGCAGTTTTGTTAGTAAGGCCAAGAGGATTGCATTTAAACGAAAGACACCTTTGCTTCAACAATGAAGAAGCATCAGGTAGTTTAGTAGATTTTGGATTGTACGTTTTTCATAACACCCAAACCTTATTAAAAAACAATACAGCTCCTTATTTTTATCTTCCAAAATTAGAACATTATAAAGAAGCGCGTTGGTGGAATGAGGTATTTACATTTGCTCAAGACTATTTAAATGTTGCCAAAGGCACTTTTAAAGCGACTGTTTTAATAGAAACTATTACGGCCAGTTTTCAATTAGACGAAATTATTTTTGAATTGAAAGATCATATTGTTGGTTTAAACTGCGGACGTTGGGATTATATATTTTCATACATCAAAAAATTTAGAAACCACCCCAATTTTGTTGTTCCAAATCGCGATCAAGTAACAATGACCTCACCTTTTATGGATGCGTATTCTAATCTAGTTATCCAACGTTGTCACAAAAGAGGCATTTTGGCTATTGGTGGAATGGCTGCGCAAATTCCAATTAAAAATGATGAATCTGCCAATAGCATCGCCTTAGGAAAAGTTGAAAAAGACAAAGAACGTGAAGTAAAAAACGGACATGATGGCACATGGGTAGCACATCCTGCGTTGGTTGAAGTGGCAATGGAAGTATTTAACAAACACATGCCAACACCAAATCAATTGCATGTTACACGCAACGATATTCAGGTTTCGGAGCAAGATTTAGTAGAGATCCCTAAAGGAACTGTTACAGAAGAGGGCATTAGAAAAAATATAAATGTCGGAATTTTATATACTGAGGCTTGGTTAAGAGGTCATGGAGCAGTTGCACTTTACAATTTAATGGAAGATGCTGCTACAGCCGAAATATCTAGAACACAAGTATGGCAATGGTTAAAAAATAATGTAATGCTTGATGATGGTCGCAAATTTACTATTGAATTATATATTGTGTTATTTAATGATGAGGTTGAAAAGATATTGACACAATTTGATAAAAACGAGCTTACAAAAACCAAATTTAAATTGGCAATTGACATTTTTGACAAACTTGTGTTATCAGAAAAATTTGAAGAGTTTTTAACGCTTCCAGCATACAAATACCTATAAAAAAACAATCCTGCAATTGCGGCAACAATTCACAGGATCTAATTATTAATCTAAATAACTTATCGCAAAATTATGAAAAATTTATCACAAACAAATTATGGCTCAGCTTTAGAAGCTGTAAGAAATTTAAAAGCAAAATACGGAGCAACCTGGGATGCTATAAATCCTGAAAGTGCTGCTAGAATGGTAGCTCAAAATCGTTTTAAAACAGGATTGGATATCGCCAAATATACTGCTGCTATTATGAGAGAAGACATGGCAGCTTATGACCAAGATTCTTCAAATTATACACAATCACTGGGTTGCTGGCATGGTTTTATCGCGCAACAAAATATGATAGCAGTAAAAAAATACCACAAAACAACTAGCAAACGTTATTTGTATCTTTCTGGTTGGATGGTTGCTGCCTTGCGTTCAGAATTTGGTCCTTTACCAGATCAATCAATGCATGAAAAAACCGCTGTATCTAGTTTAATAGTAGAAATTTATGATTTTTTACGTCAAGCAGATGCTATTGAGTTGAATGACTTATATAGAAGACTGCAAAAAGGAGAAGATGTTCAAAGTAAAATCGATAATTTTGAAACACACATAGTACCAATCATTGCTGATATTGATGCTGGTTTTGGTAACGAAGAAGCAACGTATTTATTAGCAAAAAAAATGATTCAGGCTGGGGCATGTGCCATCCAAATTGAAAATCAAGTATCGGATGCTAAACAATGTGGCCATCAAGATGGAAAAGTAACTGTTCCGCACGAAGATTTTATTGCCAAACTAAATGCAGTACGATATGCTTTCTTAGAATTAGGTGTTGAGGATGGTATTATTGTTGCTAGAACAGATTCTGAAGGCGCAAGTCTTACCCAAAAACTTCCTGTAAGTCAAGAGCCAGGTGATTTGGCTTCACAATATTTAGCATTTGTGGAAGCTGAAGAAATTGCTATAAATGATGCAAAAGAAGACGATGTTTTACTAAAAAGAGATGGTAAATTAGTGCGTCCTGTAAGATTAGCAAACGGATTGTATAAATTCAAAGAAGGATCAAACATAGATAGAGTGGTATTAGATTGCATTACTAGTTTACAAAATGGTGCAGATTTATTGTGGATAGAGACTCCAACACCGAATGTTACCCAAATTGCACATATGGTAAACAGAATAAAACAAGTTGTACCAAATGCGAAATTGGTGTATAACAACTCACCATCCTTTAATTGGACACTAAATTTCCGCAAACAAGTTTTTGAAGAAATGCTTATTGAAGGTGAAGATATGACAGATTATGATCGCAATAATTTAATGAATGTTGAGTATGACAGCACAGAATTAAGCTATAGAGCAGATCAAAAAATCAAATCTTTTCAGGTAGATGGCGCTAGAGAAGCTGGAATTTTTCATCACTTAATTACCTTGCCAACGTATCACACAACCGCCCTTCATATGGACGATTTAACGAAAGGTTATTTTGGAAAAGAAGGCATGCTTGCGTACGTAAAAGGAGTTCAAAGACAAGAAATACGCAATGGAGTTTCGTGTGTTAAACACCAAAGAATGGCAGGTTCTGATCTTGGAGATGATCATAAAACCTTTTTTGCAGGAGATAATGCCTTAAAAGCTGGTGGTGATAAAAACACATCAAATCAATTTGAAATGACTGCTAAAATCAAAAATGTTGAAGAAAAATTAACTGTAGTTGCATAAATAATGCCATCAAAAATAATTTCAAAAAAATGCATTAGCTATTATAGTTAATGCATTTTTTATAATTATCAGGCTAGTAAACTCTTACTACATTATAAAAAATTCCAAAACATAAACATCAATTTTATTGCTAAATATTAATTACCTACTTAAATACTTTCATTTTTTTCTCAGTAACTATTTACCAAATTTAGTGCTTAACTTGGCATTAATATAGATTTAGTTTATTGCATCAATTTAATTCAATAAACAAAAAAATCCAAACAAAATTGGGATTATAATGTATTTTTCAAAAATAAAAGACTTACACATTAAAACGAAAGTGCATAATATCACCATCTTTCACAATGTATTCTTTGCCTTCAACACGCATTTTTCCTGCTTCTTTTACTTTGCTTTCACTTCCAAATTTCACATAATCATCATAAGCAATCGTTTCTGCTCTGATGAATCCTTTTTCAAAATCAGAGTGAATTACTCCTGCTGCTTGTGGAGCAGTTGATCCAATAGGAATCGTCCAAGCTCTTACCTCTTTGACACCTGCTGTAAAATAGGTTTGTAAGTTTAATAATTTGTAAGCTGCACGAATCAATCTTGCAACACCAGCTTCTTCTAAACCAATGTCTTCTAAAAATAATTGACGCTCTGAATAATCTTCCAATTCAGTGATATCAGCTTCAGTAGCAACAGCCAACACAATAACTTCTGCATTTTCTATGGCTACATTTTCTTTCACCAAATCCACATATTTGTTACCAGAAACTGCCGAATTTTCATCAACATTACACACATATAGCACTGGTTTTGCAGTGATGAATTGTAAAGGTGTAATAAATTCTAAATCAGCTTCACTAAAAGAAATACTTCTGATAGATTTTCCTTGCAACAAGGTGTTTTCTACATTTAGTAAAATATCTAATTCTGTTTGTGCTTCTTTATTCCCTGTTTTTGCAGTTCTTTTTACACGCTCTAAACGTTTTTGAACGGTTTCTAAATCTTTCAATTGCAATTCAATATCAATGGTTTCTTT
>JANQTK010000299.1 GCA_030731695.1 Polaribacter sp. | reverse complement strand
GCATCTTTTGGTTCGCCTTTGTATTCCCAAGCAGCAACATACTGAAACTCTTTGTTACGCTTTGCTTCTCCTTCAGGAGTTTGGTGTTCTTCTCTAAAGTGTCCTCCAGCTGATTCTTCTCTCTGTAAAGCATCTTTGGCGAACAACTCACCTAATTCAAGGAAGTCAGCTACTCTTGTTGCTTTAGCTAACTCTTCGTTAAATTCATTAGCCCCTCCAGGAACAGAAACATTTTGCCAGAAATCTTTTCTTAATGCAGAAATTTCTTCAATAGCCTCTTTCAATCCAGCTTCGTTTCTAGACATTCCGCATTTATCCCACATGATTTTTCCTAATTTTTTGTGGTAATAATCTACAGAATGGGTTCCTTTATTATTGATGAAGAAGTTGATAGTATCAGTTACTGATTTTTCAGCCTCATCAAATTCAGGAGTATTTGTTGGTATTTTTCCAGTTCTAATGTCATCTGCTAAATAATCACCAATAGTATATGGCAATACAAAATAACCATCAGCCAAACCTTGCATCAACGCAGAAGCTCCTAATCTGTTAGCTCCGTGCTCAGAAAAATTAGCTTCTCCAATACAATACAAACCAGGAACAGTAGTCATTAAGTTGTAATCAACCCAAACACCACCCATCGTATAATGTACTGCTGGATAAATCATCATTGGAGTTTCGTATGGATTTTCATCGATGATTTTTTCATACATCTGAAATAAATTTCCATATTTAGCTCTAACAATTTCTTGTCCTAATTCAATAATTTTTTCTTTTGATGGATTTACCAAATTGTGAATTTTTGCTTGTTCAGCTCCATAACGTTCAAACGAAGCCGCAAAATCTAAATACACAGCTTCACCTGTAGCATTGACACCAAAACCAGCATCACAACGTTCTTTTGCAGCTCTAGATGCCACATCTCTTGGTACTAAATTACCAAAAGCAGGGTAACGTCTTTCTAAGAAATAATCTCTTTCGTCTTCTTTTAAATCGGTTGGTTTTTTCTTTCTTTCACGAATCAGTTTTGCATCTTCTAAACTTTTTGGCACCCAAATACGTCCATCATTTCTCAATGACTCCGACATTAAGGTTAATTTAGATTGATATTCTCCTGAACGTGGAATACAAGTTGGGTGAATTTGTGTAAAACATGGATTCGCGAAATACGCTCCTTTTTTATGGATTTTCCAAGCAGCAGTTACGTTTGATCCCATGGCATTTGTTGACAAGAAATACACGTTTCCATAACCTCCAGAAGCAACCACTACAGCATGAGCTGAATGACGTTCAATTTCACCAGTAACTAAATTTCTGGCAATAATTCCTCTGGCTTTTCCATCAACAATCACCACATCTAACATTTCGTGACGATTGAACATTTCAATTTTTCCACGAGCAATTTGACGATTCATTGCAGAATAAGCTCCTAACAATAATTGCTGACCTGTTTGCCCTTTTGCATAAAAAGTTCTAGAAACTAATACTCCCCCAAAAGAACGGTTGTCTAACAATCCACCATAATCACGTGCAAAAGGAACTCCTTGTGCCACACATTGATCAATAATATTTGCAGAAACTTCTGCCAATCTATATACGTTTGCTTCTCTGGAACGATAATCTCCTCCTTTTACAGTATCGTAAAATAATCTGTAGGTAGAATCCCCATCTCCTTGGTAGTTTTTTGCTGCATTAATTCCTCCTTGTGCAGCAATTGAATGTGCTCTTCTTGGAGAATCTTGGTAACAAAATGCTTTTACATTATAGCCCAACTCAGCTAACGTTGCAGCTGCAGAGCCACCAGCTAATCCTGTACCCACCACAATGATATCAATATGGCGTTTGTTGGCAGGATTTACCAAATTAATTTTATTTTTATAATCTGTCCATTTATCTTTTAGTGGACCTTGTGGTATTTTTGAATTTAAAGTCATAGTGTAAGATTAATGGTTAAAATGATGAAACAATGCGATGATAATAAATCCTAAAGGAACTATGATTGCATAAGCTGTTCCTACATTTCCAAGTTTTTTGCGTAAAGATGCTGCACCTACTGATTGAAATGCTGAAGTGAAACCGTGTGCTAAGTGCAATCCTAAAAACACAAAGGCTAATACGTAAGCTCCAACTCGAATTGGATTTACAAATTTGTGTGTTAATTCTTCATAATAACGAAGTCCTTCAACACCTTCCATAGTTCCAGACCAATCGCCTTTGATGAATTTTGTATTGATTTCTGGAAACCAAAAGTCAATAAAATGTAAAAGAATAAATGCCAAAATAACAACACCACTCCAAATCATGTTTCTGCTCATCCAAGTTGAATTGGCAGCTCCATTGTTTTTTGCATACGAAACCTGCCTTGCTTTGTTATTTTTTATCTCAAGGATAAAACCCATTACAAAATGAAAAACAACTCCAAAAATTAATACAGGTTGCAATGCAAATTGCACTAATGGATTGGTTCCCATGAAATGAGAAACTTCATTAAACAATTCAGGTTTTACAACCGATAAAGAATTGATAAA
>JANQTK010000298.1 GCA_030731695.1 Polaribacter sp. | reverse complement strand
TGTAATCGCCTTTCGTTAAACGAACACATTTTCCGTCTATGATATCTATGGCTGGGATTATTCTCATTGATTAACTTGTTAATCAACCCTGAACTTGTTTCAGGGTCTGCTTATTCTATTTCTATTGTTATTAAATTGGGGTTAGATTTTTTAATCAAATTCCATTTCCAATCTTTGTTCCAATTTTTTAATTGTTTTTCTCTTTTTCTGGCAAGTAAACTTTCTTCAAATTCCTCAAAATATATTAATTCATAAACATTATATTTTTTAGTAAAATGTGCACCATTCCCATTTTTATGTTGTCTGATTCTTCTCTTTAAATTGTCTGTGTAACCTATATAAATTACAGTTCTATTTTTATTTGATAATATGTAACAATAATAATTCAAATTTATAAATTAATGGTTCTGAAACAAGTTCAGAATGAAATTATAGGTTCAAAAAATTCTCTAGAATTTTTGAACCTATAATTCCACTTTTTTCTGGATGAAATTGAACTCCATAAAAATTGTCTTTTTGCAAGGCTGATGCATATTCAATTTCATAATCTGTGGTTGCAATGGCTTCATCACAACTTTCTGCATAAAAACTATGCACCAAATACATGAACTCATTTTCTTTAATTCCTTTAAACAAATCAGACCGTAAATTTGTAATCACATTCCAACCCATTTGCGGAACTTTTACAGTATTTGAAAACTTTTTTACAGCAACATCAAAAATTCCTAAGCCTTTTGTATTACCTTCTTCAGAGGATGTACACATCAACTGCATACCTAAACAAATCCCTAAAACGGGTTGTTTTAAAGTCGGAATTACGACATCTAAACCACTTTCTTGTAACATTTTCATGGCAGAACTTGCTTCTCCTACTCCAGGAAAAATCACTTTGTCAGCTGCTTTTATTTCATCAATATTATTTGACAAAACAGCTTCAACGCCCAATCTTTTAAAAGCAAATTGAATGCTTTTAATGTTTCCTGCACCGTAATCGATAATTACGAGGCCTCCTCCATCTCCTCCAAAGGAGGAGAGTTGCTCACTGTTATGGGTATTACTTTCTTTTTTATTGTTCATTATTTGTTTTCAATATTGGCACTCCTTCCCTTTGGGAAGGTTGGGATGAGCCTTTATAACATTCCTTTTGTACTTGGCAAAAACATTTTATTGGCATCTCTTTTCACGGCCATTTTCATCGCTTTTGCAAAAGCTTTAAAAATTCCTTCAATTTTATGATGTTCGTTAGTACCTTCTGCTTTGATGTTTAAGTTGCATTTTGCGCCATCAGTAAATGATTTAAACAAATGGAAAAACATTTCAGTGGGCATATCGCCTATTTTTTCTCTTTTGAATTCTGCGTCCCATTCCAACCAATTTCTTCCTCCAAAATCGACGGCGACTTGCGCCAAACAATCATCCATAGGCAAACAAAATCCATAGCGTTCAATACCTAATTTGTTACCTAATGCTTTGTGAAACAACTCTCCAAAAGCAATCATAGTATCTTCAATCGTATGATGTTCATCAACTTCTAAATCGCCATCAACTTTTATGGTTAAATCCATATTTCCATGACGTCCAATTTGATCTAACATGTGATCAAAAAATTTCAATCCTGTATCAATATCATTCTTTCCAGATCCATCTAAATTGATTTTGATGTAAATCTTAGTTTCATTGGTATTTCTTGTTATTTCTGCAACTCTGTCTTTCAATTTTAAAAATTGATAAATCTCAGACCAATCTGTTGATGTTAAGGCAATACAATCCAAGATTTCTTGTTTGGAAGTTTCAATTTCATCAGCACCTAAATCCGGATTTTCTGATAAATAAATCCCTTTTGCACCCAAATTCTTAGCCAATTCCATGTCTGTAATTCGATCTCCCAACACAAAAGAATTCGCCAAATCATATTCCTCAGAAAAATAGTTGGTTAACAAACCTGTTCTTGGTTTTCTGGTAGGCGCATTTTCATGCGGAAAGGTTTTATCAATAACAATTTCAGAAAAAACCACGCCTTCTTTAGCGAAAGCATTGATTATCTTATGTTGCGCTGGCCAAAAGGTTTCTTCAGGAAAAGACGCGGTTCCTAAACCATCTTGATTGGTGACCATGACCAATTCAAAATCCAATTCTGAGGCAATTCTTGCCATGTATTGAAAAACTTTTGGATAAAATTCTAGTTTTTCTAAACTATCTAACTGATAATCAACAGGTGGCTCTAAAACCAAGGTGCCATCTCTATCTATAAATAATACTTTCTTCATTTTTTAGCTTTTGGCTTTTGGCTATTAGCTAGTTGCTAACTGCTTCAAAGCGTTTAATAATTTCTCATTTTCTTCCCTAGTTCCAACTGTCAAACGCAAGGTGTTTTCACACAAAGGTTGCGTAGTTCTGTTGCGAATCACAATACCTTTTGCAATCAAATCGTTGTATCTTTTATGGGCATCATTTACTTTTATCAAAATGAAATTGGCATCAGATTCGTATATTTTTTCAATGAATGAAATACTTTTCAAAGCTACTGCTAATTGATTTCTTTCTG
>JANQTK010000297.1:10467-11697 GCA_030731695.1 Polaribacter sp. | reverse complement strand
CATCCCAATTAAAAAGTTCGTCAAAATTCCAAGCTAAATTGAACAAAGGCATGGCGTTTCTAAATCCTTGATTTCCATCAATTCCTCTGCTAAACTGATTTCTGTCTGAAAAAGCATTTTGTGGATTGTGACAAGTTGCACAAGATTGAGTTCCATCTCCTGAAAGCAATTTTTCGAAAAATAATTTTTTACCCAAAGCAACTCCTTCTTGTGTTAGTGGATTGTTTGCTGGAATGATTGGTGCTATTAATTTATCAGTAAATAGACTGGGAATTTGTAAATTATACGCAATAGGTGTATAGATTTCTTCTTCTTTTGATGAACAACTCACCAAAAAATAAAAAGCACAAAGAAAAATCCAATTTTTGTTCATTATTAATTTGAAATAGTTCCTAACGAAAACACATTTCTGCCATTTTCGCTCATCATTTTTTGAGCATTAAAATTGGGCATTAAAACGGTATTCAGCACATTCAAATCCCATAAATTCGGATTTTTAAACCATTCAGCCACATTCATTTTAATTTCGATTGTGGTGTTTTTTGAAAACTCGAATGTGCCAATTTCAACTTCAAAAGAAGTGTCTTCCAAGATTAAATTCATTGGGTTTGACATATTTACAGCTCTGATTGTGTGGTAGTTAAAATTAGCATTTTGATTATTGCTGTCTTTGTATTTACCATCAAATTGCATGTAATGATAACCACCTCCCATCATCATTGGAACATTGAATGACGTAGAATTTAAGTCTTGATATACACCATCCAAATTGTCAACATCTGCAAACCCAAAACGAAATTTCACAAAATTATTTCCTTGAGGAACTTGATTTAACACAATTTCAGTTCCAGTATTTTCACCCACATTGATGAGTTGATATTTTTTGTTAGTTTGCCCAACACTAATATTAGAAACCACATATCTCAACAACTCAATACTGATGAGTTCTCCGTTTTCGGTTGTGAATTTAAAATTGTTAAAATCAGTTTGATTTATAGGAATTCCATCCCAATTGTGGGTAAATTTTACAGTAACAGTTACTGGATCAAAATGAACGCAACAGTCTTTTTTCTCGCATGAATTAAAAAGAAATGTCAGTAAAATAAGCACATAAATAGGTTTCATTTTTTTAGTTTTTTAGTTTGATGAGCAATCCATCAGAAAAGCCTTTGTTCATTGGAATTAATCCATTATTGCTAAAAGATTCACCAATAGCAATGATTGAATTGT
>JANQTK010000297.1:0-10367 GCA_030731695.1 Polaribacter sp. | reverse complement strand
GCCAAACTTGATTTCCTAAATCGTCAATTTTTAAAATCCAGCCATCATTTTGACCTAAATTGGTAAAGTTTGTGTTTTCACTTCTAGAGTTTCCTGCAATTAAAAATCCTCCATTTTGAGAGGGAAAAATAGCCCTTCCTGCATCAAAACTACTTCCTCCAAAAGTTTTTTCCCACAACAAATTTCCATCAGGAGTTATTTTGATGACCCACAAATCTGCAGCACCATTATTCTTATAAACGTCTTTGTCATTGCTTCTAGTATCGCCCACAATCATAAAATTTCCATCATTGGTTTGGCAAATTCCTCTTGGTTCTTCAATTTCAGAACCACCTAAATTTTTTTCCCAAATCAAAGTTCCATTCGCATTAATTTTTAAAATCCAAAAGTCATATTGACCTTTGTTGTTTGAAATATTAAAATCATTGCTATCAGAAGAAGCAGCGATTATGAATCCGTTATCATTGGTTTTTACAACCCCCAAAGGAGTGTCTGTAAAACTTCCTCCGTAATAAGTTTGCCATTGTTTGTTTCCTGATGCGTCTAATTTTATAGCCCAAATGTCACCACCTGCATGTTTTTGAACGGTTTTGTTTCCTTGACCACCAGAAGCACTAACATCTAAAACGCCAGTAAGTAAAAAACCATTATCATTAGTTTGAGTGATTGCGTAACCAGTATCAGCACCAGAAAAGCCAAACGTTTTTTGCCAAGAAATAACACCATTTGCAGTGATTTTGAGTATCCAAAAATCTTGATCGCCATTATTTTCAGTGACATCTCCATCATTACTTTTGCTGTATCCAAAAAGCGCAAAACCACCATCATTTGTGGCAATCAAATCTGCACCTCTGTCATCTTCAGATCCGCCAAAAGTTTTACTCCAGAGTAAAGAATCATCTGCAGAAAATTTCAATACCCAAAAATCAAAGCTATCATCGGTTTTATCAGCAATATCAAAATCATTGCTTTGAGTGTGTCCTAAAATGGCATAACCACCATCTAAGGTATTTACAATCGATTGAAAAGAATCATTTTTAGAACCTCCAAAGCTTTTTATAATTTCGATTTTTGGAGAGTTTACTTCATTTTCTGGAAAAAAAATTCCGTTGTTTTTTGAGCAATTTATAAATAATAAAAGCATCAAAAAAAACAGTATTTTTTTCATAAAAATTGAGGAATATTATTGTGACTTTCTGACGATGAATAAGCCATTATCAATATCACTTATGATGATATTTCCACTTTCAAAATAAGGATACACACTCCAAGCGCCATTAAAACCAGCTATATTATTTGTTGGATAGGTGTCAAAAAAACCAACTTCAGTCATGCTTTTGTTCGCAATATTGGTGATGTCAATAATGCGAATACCAGCAGTATAATTTGCCAAATAAAACGTATTGTTTTTTACATAACCATTGTGATCAATGGCATCTGTTGGTCCAAAATAATTGAACGAAAACTGAGGATTGTCTAAATCAGAAAAATCAAAAATAACAGTTCGTGTTTTGTTTCCAAAACGAATTTCATCCAACTCATCACCCAACAAAAAATAACGCATATCTTGGGTAAACCAACCTTGATGTACATAGCCAACATTTGCATAACTGATAGCAGAAAGTTTGATTGGATTTGCTTTGTTGGTAATATCTACAATGACAATTTCGGTTTCATTGCTTCCTATTAAAATTTCTTTTCCTGTGTGTTCAGTATCAGGACCTGCATAAGTAACTACTTGAGCATCATGACTATAATTTCTAAAACCACCCTCACTCACAGGGTTTAATGGATTTTGAATATTGATAAATAAAGGACCTCCTGCAAAAGGGCCACTTCTACTTGTACCAACTGGAAAAGCATATCCTTTAGATTCGTTGATGACAATATTATGGGCACTTCCAAAACCTCTAAAAGAAGTATCTGCTGTAAAATTTTGAGGAGGATTTGTTACAGAACGTAACCTTGTCAAATCAAAAACTTGCATTCCGTGGTTAGTTGCTTCACTTACGATAAAAGCATAATTATTGTAAACTTTTACATCTCTCCAATCGCTATTTACAGTTGCTGTTGGTAATTTTCCTAAATAAATAGGGTTTTCTGTATCAGTTATATCTACAAATGCAGTTCCATTATCAAGACCTATAATTGCATATTCATGATTCGTTGTAGTGTCAGTCCAACCCCAAGAATCGTTTGCAGATGAAGCGTTGAAAGTAGATAAAGGAATATGTAGCAATAAATCATAATCTTTACAAGGATAAATACCTGCAAAACCATTAACACAAGTTACTTTGTTAGATGGTGTTGTATCACAAACGTCGCCAATTCCATCTCCATCACTATCTTCTTGATTCGGATTTGCAATTTGAGGGCAGTTATCTGTTTCATCTGCAATTCCGTCATTATCAGTGTCATTAAAATCATCACAGACATCTCCAATTCCATCTCCGTCTTTATCTTCTTGATTTGGGTTTGCAATTTGGAAACAATTATCAATATTATTTTCAATTCCATCATTGTCAAAATCGTTATTTACTTCTTCTTTTGAACAAGAAAAAAGTAAAAAAAGGCTAAAAAAAAGGAATAAATTTTTCATAATGTAAAATTAATTTGATAACGAAACGAATAAGATATATATTTTATAAAAATCAAATCTGTCTCAACAAATGTAATTAATTATTACACACAAGAATAGGAAACCAAATGAAGATTGATAAATTTCAGTCTTAAAAAATCAATTAAACCCAAAGAACTTGCTATTTTTGCATCATGTTAGAAGATAAAAATCCACAAAGAACATCATTAGCTGAATTGGGTGAGTTTGGACTCATCAATCACATTACCAAATATTTTACCATTTCTCACTCGTCAACTGTTAAAGGTGTTGGAGATGATGCTGCAGTTTTAGATGCCTCCACAAAACAAACGGTTATTTCTACAGATTTGCTGATTGAAGGTGTACATTTTGATTTGAGTTACATGCCTTTAAAACATTTAGGATACAAAGCTGTGATGGTCAATTTGTCTGATATTTATGCAATGAATGCCACAGCTGAACAAATTACAGTTTCAATAGCCGTTTCTAACAGATTTCCTTTGGAAGCTATTGAAGAATTGTATGCAGGCATTCAGTTAGCTTGTGAAACCTACAAAATTGATTTGATTGGAGGAGATACTACTTCATCAACCAAAGGAATGTTGCTGTCAATTACTGCCATTGGTAAAGCAAATAAAGAAGATTTGGTGTATAGAGATGGTGCAAAACCAACTGATTTAATTGTGGTTACAGGCGATTTAGGCGCTGCTTATTTAGGTTTGCAAGTACTAGAAAGAGAGAAACAAGTTTTTAAGGTAAATCCTCAAAATCAGCCAGATTTAGAAAATTATACGTATTTAATTGAGCGTCAATTAAAACCAGAAGCACGAAAAGATATCGCTGATTTGCTAAAAGAATTGGATGTAAAACCAACGTCGATGATTGATGTTTCTGACGGAATTTCATCCGAACTATTTCATATTTGTACCCAAAGCAAAGTTGGATGCAAAATTTATGAAGACAAACTGCCTTTAGACCCTCAAGTGATCAGTGCTTGTGAGGAATTTGAATTGGATTCAACCATGGTTGCTTTAAGCGGAGGTGAAGAATACGAATTGCTCTTTACAGTTTCTATAGATGATTTTGATAAAATAAAAGGGAATCCAAATTTGTCAATTATTGGGCACATTACTGAGCAAAACCAAGGATTGCAATTGATTTCAAGAGGAGGTCAAGAAATTGAATTGCGTGCACAAGGTTGGAATGCCTTGAAAGATAATTAGACTTTTTGTTATTTCAAAAAGCTTAGTAAAGCGTCTAAAAGTTTCTTTGTATTTTCCACATAACTCATATGGCCACCATCAAAAATTATAAATTCGGTGTTGGTTTTTTGAGCTTCATCCAAAGAACTATTGACATCAATTACAGGATCTTTTTCGCCAATAATCAGTAGTTTTTTAAAAGTGGCATTTGTTAAAATGTGATTTCTATTCCGTCTTATTTTCATGCCTTCTTGAGCAGCCAAATACCCTTGCAAAGAAGTTTTGAGTGCTTCTTTTTTTAGAAAATCAATTTCTGAGGTAAATTTTGAGACATTTTCTTGGTAAAATAAATTTGAAATTGATAACTGAATCATGTTTTTCAAATTGGTTTGTGCCATTTTATTAGCACGCGTTCGGATGTCTTTTCGCTCTTCAGAATCTTCATTGGAAGTGGAATTCATCAAACACAATCTTGTTACTTTTTCAGGATTTTTTTCAGCAAAAGCCAAAGCAACATAACCTCCTAAAGAATGGCCAACAAGCGAACATTTTCTGATTTTCAACTGTTTTAATACAGCAGCTACAGTTTCTGCAAAAAGTTCCATGGTGTGAATATATCCCAAACAATCAGAATTTCCATGACCTAATAAATCAATGGCAATCACTTTGTTTCGTTTTGATAACTCAGCAATCAAATCTTTCCACATGGTGGAATTTTCTAAAAAGCCATGAAGCAATACTATTGCTGCACCTTTTCCATGCGTTTCAAAGTAAATATTGGTTCCTTTAAATGGTAAAATCATACTACAAAGAAAAAATAAAAGCGAGTAAAAACCCGCTTTTATAGATAAAATATTTTAAAAAAATTTAGTTTACTGTCAAGTTAAATGTTGCTTCAACATCTGTTTCTCCTCCAGCATTGGTAATATTTCCAGCCATTACGCCAGCTGCAGTTTTGTTAGGTTCATGACGTAAAACTACAGTCAAATTTCCAATTCCTGCACTAGTTGTTGTTAAATTAAAATTGATTCCAACTGGTCTGCCGTTTTTGTCTTGATCTGAGTAAGTTACAGTTGCAATACTGTTAGAAAACGTGTAAAAAAACTGGTGCTCATCACCTTCTTCTTCTACTTCTAGAGTAATATTTTCAGCAGGAGATTCAGTTTCGTTCAATACTTGAGTTACACCAGTATAGGTTTTGTTAGCTTGTAAAGGCCCTGAAACAGTTGTTATAGGAGCATTTGGACCATCTCCATCTAAATCTTGCAATTGTAACGTAACAACATTTCCTCCACCTTGAGGAGTTAACGTTACTCGCAAAGTGGTGATCAATTCTTCTTCGTTAACGATTTCTGGATCTTCACTAGAACAAGAAGTTAATGACATGATTACTAATGAACTAAATAAAAAAATGTATTTTTTCATGATATGTATTTTTTAAAATTTTTAATAATTAATTTTGATTTGAAGTTGAAAATTTCTTCCCAAATCATCTGCAAAAAACCGAAGTCTGTTCAGATAATTTCGGTAAGAAGTGTTTAAAAGATTATTGATGTTTAAACTAACCTGAATTTTGGAATGTTTTCCCCAATCAAAATTCATGGTATTGTTTATATGAAACAGATGATACGCATTTGGTGGCGTACTAATATCTACTAAAACTGTCGTGTTTGTTTCTGCAATAAATTGATTGAAATTAAAATCAGGAAAACGATTTTGTCTTCCTACAAATTCGCTAATCAATGTACTTGAAAATCCATGCCAATCATTGTTATTGTAGCTTATCGAATTTCTCATTTGAAATGGAGGCATATCAATAATAGGCATTTTATTTTCTGTGTCTTGCGCATAGATGTAGGAAGTATTCAAAGAATATCCCCAATTTTCTGAAAATTCTTTTTGAATATTGATGTCAAAACCAAACAACAAAGCATCTGTTTGACGATATTCCCACTTTGGAAATGCGCCTCTAATCGTTTGCTCAGTGCCATTTGGAGCAATGAAAATATAATCTTGAATGGCATTTACATAGGTGTCAATTTGCCATTTTGATGAACTATTTTCTTTCAAAAATGACATCGAAAAACGATTCGATTTTTCTGAATTCAGTGTCAACAAACCCAGCTCAATTCTTGCAGCTGAATGATGCAAACCATCACTAAAAAGCTCAGCAATGTTTGGAGGTCTTGTTGCCATTGTATAGTTGAATAACAACGAATTTTCATCAGAAAGTGTTCTTTTAGCTCCCAAAGAAAACGCGAAATTGTGAAAACTCAACTCCGGATTTGTCAACAATTGAGTTCCTAAATCTTGAATTACCAATTCAGGAAACAACACGTCATATCCTAAAGCGTTCCAACGACTTGTTTGATAAAACTTTTTCACGCCATAAAAATTAAAATCATAGCGTAAGCCAGCATCAAACAACCAATTTTCTGAAAATTCATGTTTGATGGTTGTGTAAACACCCACATCCGTTTTTTGATAATCAGGAATTAAACGACGCACACCAGTTGCAGGGTTTGCCACATTTTCTTGAAAACGAAACAACGCTCCTGACTGAAAAGTCCATGAATTTTTGGCATCAAACAAAAAATCGGCAGTAGCAGTATGTGTTTGTAAATTCAAATCTACAGCAGGAATAAATCGATTATCGCCAATTCTACGATCATATTCAAAACGTTGATTTTCTTGAAAATCATATTGCAAGGTCAATTTCCCTATATTTCTAAACCGTTTAAAATAACTTGCTTTGGCTATAAAATGCGTCACATCTTGCTTGGGATTATCAATAGTATAGCTAAATTCATTCTGAATTAATGGTTCTTGACGATTTAAAGCGTTCACCAAATCCTGAATTCCACCAATATGCGAAGCTCCTAAAATGCCAATTTCATTTGCAATAGAACTTACAAAAATATTCCAGCCAGTTTCAAAAGTTTTATAACCACCATTCAACGAAAATGCGGTTGATTTTGAGCCCGTATTTGTTAAAAAATAATGAGGCGCTCTAAAATCGCCAAAACGTTTGTGAGTAGCATTGGCATCAATAAAATACCCATTTTTATACGTTTTATGCAATGAGGTAGCCATATTATACGCATTTCCATTGGTTTGAAAACCTGCTATGGTACTTCCAAAAAGCGAATCTTTTCTGATAGGATTTTTCGGATTTAAAATTACAACGCCACCAATGGCATCACTTCCAAAAGCCAATGCTCCTGCACCTTTAATGACAGAAACACTTTCTGAGGAATTCAAATCGATGTTTGGTGCATGCTCAATTCCCCATTCTTGGTCTTGCAAACGCACCCCATTGTTCATCACAATAATTCTACTACTGTGCATGCCATTGATCATGGGTTTTACAATTGCATTTCCAGTATTGATGGATGAAACTCCCGCAATTTCTTTCAAAGCATCACCCAAAGAAGCCGCACTGTAGTTTTCTAACATTTTTTTTGATAAAACAGTTTCTGAAAGTGAAGCCACTTTTTTGACCACTATTTTTCCTTTTAAAGTAACTTCTTCTAGTTCTTCTGAATGATGTTCTAATAAAAATTTTCCTGTATAGTTTCCATCAATTTTGATGGTTTTTTCAGAAGTTTTACAACCAATATGCGAGATAACCAAGGTGATTTTTCCATTGCAAACATTGGAGATAGTAAAATTCCCTTTACTATCAGAAATAGCAAATTTATTGGTGTTTTTTATCAAAATGGTTGCATTGTCAATGGCGGTTCCATCATGGAAATCTAAAATGGTTCCTTGTATGTTATAGGTGCATTTTTGACTGAATGCCCAAAAGACATTCATGCAAAAAAACACGACTAGTATTTTTTTCATCTGTTTGTTTTAGTTTGTTATAAAGCGAATACTTTATGACAAACTTGGGGGGCCTCTGAGAAAAGATGTTGCTTTTTCTGATGAAGAAAAATCGGATAAATAAGTGAAGTTTTTTTCAGCAAAAAATGTGTCCTCTTTTGTTTCAAAAACCAAGTTTGATGGACTATTTGCTGAGTTTATGGTATAATTTAAAAAATCGCAATCATCATTTAATTGATGAATATGACTTTCTATTTTACTTGAACAAATAGTATGATTGTGATCTTCAAAAATGTGTTCTAATTTTAATGCAAAAGGCAGTAAAAGCGCGAATAATAGCGCAATACTGAGTGTTTTTTGCAATAAATTTTTAATGACTAGAAACATTTTTTTATCAAAAAGTTCAGCAAATATAAGTGAAATCAATTTTTAATAGCGAAACATTGTTATTTTTAACGAAATTATCACAAATGAATACGTTTAAAAATAAAGAAATTTGGATTAGTGGCTTTGCGCTTTTTTCGCTTTTTTTTGGTGCAGGAAATTTGATTTTACCCACATCTTTGGGCGTAAAAGCAGGTTTTAATTGGTGGATTGTATTGTTGGGATTTGCCATCACAGCAGTTGCCATTCCTATTTTATCCATTTTTGCACATGCCAAATTGCAAGGAACTTTGTTTGATTTTGGCAAAAAAGTGTCTCCTGTTTTTAGCACTATTTTTTGTTTGTTAACTTATGCAATAGCTATTGCAATTCCTGGCCCAAGAACAGCTGCTGTAACGCACGAAATGGCTGTGCAGCCTTTTTTCAACTCAAGTCCTTTGCTTACGAGCAGTATTTATTTTGGATTGGTGTTTGTTTTTGTCATCAATCGTTCTAAAATTATTGACGTTATTGGAAAATTTTTAACGCCTATTATTGTAATTATTTTACTGATAATCATGGTGTTGGCTATTTTTTCATCACCAGGAAATAGTTTGCTACCCACCATAAAAAATCCTTTTGTAGATGGTATTTTAGAAGGCTATCAAACTTTTGATGCCATTGCAGGTGTTGTTGTGGGTGCAGTTATGATTGTTTCTTTAAACTTAGGAAATCTTCACACTTTTGATGAAAAAAAGGATGTCATTTCAAAATCAGGATTGATTGCAGGTGTTGGATTGTTGCTCATTTATGGCGGATTGATTTTTAGTGGTTTTTTGTTCAGTGCTACTTTTCCTGAAAATGCGACAAGAATTGATATTTTAACGAGTTTGAGTTTGCAAACTTTGGGCGATTTTGGTCGGATCTTTTTAAGTGTATTAGTGGCTTTGGCTTGTTTTACAACTGCTGTTGGCGTGGTTACAGGTACTGCAGATTATATAAAAGGAATCTGCAAAAATTCCCAAAAAGCGTTTGTGATAACCACTGCAATTTGTGCGGTAATTGGTATTTTGGTGGGCAGTTTTCAAGTAGATTTTATCATCATTTTGGCTGTGCCTGCCTTGATGTTTTTATATCCAATTACAATTGTGCTGATTGTATTGAACGTTCTTCCAGATAAATTTGGGTCAAAATTGGTATTTAGAGCGGTTGTTTTCACGACATTTCTGTTTAGTATTCCTGATTTTTTAGGATTTATAATTGATGAAAAATATTTAGTAACCATTAAAAATAGCATTCCTTTAGCCAACAATAATTTGGGTTGGGTGTTGCCAAGTTTGTTGGTTTTTGTGGTGGTGAATTTGGTTGAAAGAAAAAAAATATTTTGACACGAATTGCTCGAATTTACACTAATTAAAAATTTGATAAATCAAATCTGAATAATGATAATTTGTGAAATTTGTGTTTTTTTAAATTTTAAATTGTTTCAATGATTATTGAGCTATTTTTTTCTCGAAATCAATATATAATTTTTGCCAGAAACACTATCTTTTTGGATGTTTGCAGTAAGTTCAGCATTTGAATTTATTAGAATAGAATCTAGTTTTTGAATTGGATATTGTTTGTTTTCAAAAATTACTACAAAGCTTTTGTTGTATGCATCATCTGTTAAAATATCGTTGATATTTATTGGATTTATAGAAGCATCAAGATCTATAATTTTTCTTTTGCTAAATTCTGTATTGGTTGTTTTGCAGCTAAAAAATGCAACTAAAAGTAATATGATTAATGTCGATTTCATTTCAGATTTTCATCAAAAATAAACTTTTTCAGAAAATAACTACTCAATTACTCACAAACCCCATCAACCAATTCAATTTCATCCAAAGTTTCCCAAACTTTATGGGTAAATATTTTTGGCGAAAAGGTAAATAAAAGAACTGTTTTTTTAATTTTTTTACAAAAATGACTTTTAATTTTTACATTTAAAATCAGTCGTTTATGGGTTGCAAAATGATCATAGGTATCAACTTTTCCCTCAAAAAAAAGAACGCTATTTTTTTGTTTTACTTTGATAATATTAGCTGTTGCTTTTTGATCGAAATTGTTGTTTTCGCGAACATCATTCAAACCATCAAAATAGGTTTCTAAATCTTTTTTTAGCTGATTTGCAGTAATTTTTTCATCGTAATTGATACTCCAAACATAGGTGTAAGACCAAAAAAATTCATGTTCTGGATGTATCCAACCTTTTGGCGGAAAACGAACTTCTGCAATTCCTCTATAATTGATTCCTCTTGCGAAATTTATAGGAAAAGGAAATATTTCTTGTCCCCAAGTTGAGTCTAATTTAATTAGGTTTGTATGCTCTTCTTCTT
>JANQTK010000296.1:9390-11735 GCA_030731695.1 Polaribacter sp. | reverse complement strand
ACTTTGCCATTTCTAGGATCCAAAATTTTTCCTCCTGACCATTCTTCACCATCTTTTTCCAAACCCGTAAGGATGTTTAATCCCAAAACAGGCTTGTTTTTATTTTCGTCCGTACACAAATCACAAACGGCATTTTTACGTTTTGGATTTTTGATTTCAATCACTTTTGCATAGGCTTTTCCATTTTTTTCGTAGACTTCAATCACTGAATCTACCTCGCCAGTATCTTCATTAGTTGAATGCCATTTGCCAAAAATAGTTTGTGATTGTAGAGTAAAAGTTGCAATTAAAAAGAATGTTGTTAAAAGAATTTTTTTCATATGTATAAATTATATTTTAAATGGTTAAATATACGTTTGACTATTATTTTATGAATGATTGTTTACGATAACTATTTTTAAATGACAATTTCATTAAACATTAAATGTTAGCATCAAAATAGGTATTCCATTTTTGTTGAACACGCATGGTTTGTTCAATAACATCCCGTACACAACCTTCACCACCTTTTTGATACGAAACATATTTGGCAATTTGTTGCACTTCAGGAGCTGCATCATTGGGTGCACAAGGCAATCCAACCAATTTCATCACAGGAATATCTGGTAAATCATCTCCCATATACAACACATTTTTGGGTTTCAAATCGTATTTTTTTACCAATTCTTGGTATTGAACTGTTTTATTGTGCGCTCCTAAATAAATGTCTTCAATACCCAAAGTAGCCAATCTTTTGCGAACGCCTTCATTGGTGCCACCAGAAATGATGCAAATACGAAATCCACTATCCAAAGCAGTTTTCATAGCATATCCGTCTTTGACATTCATGTGGCGCAACAATTCTCCATCTGGCATGATTGTGAGCATTCCATTAGTCAATACGCCATCTACATCAAAAATAAAGGTGGTGATATCTGCTAATAATTGTTTGTAACTAAGCGTCATTTTGTATGGATTTCGTGATTATTTTATAGATTTCTTGTTGTTTTTTTGACAACATAAATAAGTGATTTTTTATAGTTGCTTCATCCTTTCTAATGGCAGGTCCTGTTTGCGCTAGAGCAGGAGGTAAGACTTTAATTTTGTCAGCTGTTTCGATGATTAACGGATGCAATATCTCAAAAGGAACTTGATGTGTATCGCAAATGTCTTGGGCTATTTTATACAAATGATTCGTAAAATTATTAGCAAAAACGGCAGCAACGTGAATAGCTTTGCGTTGTTCAGAATCGATGTGATATATTTTTTGTCCTAAATAGTTTGCCAAAGTTTCGAGCAATTTCAAATCGTTGTCAGTAGTGGCTTCTAAACAAAAAGGGACTTTAGTAAAATCAACTTTTTTGTCTTTGCTAAAGGTTTGCAAGGGATAAAAAACACCTTTTCGAGTATTATTTTTCAAGGCTGATAAAGGGACACTTCCTGAAGTATGCACCACAAAATCATTCGTTATTTGCGAAGAAACATCATCAATAGCATCATCTGAAACTGCTACAATGGTAAGTTCAGCTTTTGGGATATTACTTAAATCTCTAGAAGAAATTAAACTAACATTCAGAGTATCAATAATCTTTAAAGCCTCAAATAATTGAGTTCCTACATTGCCATTCCCAACAATCAAAATTGAAATCATGTTACGAAGATAGCTTTTTTTTGATTTTCTGAAAAGCTATCACAAAAAGTAAAATAACAAAACCCACTCCCAAACCAATCAAAAATTCTTGGAGGGTTGCAGGTAAAGAGGGTAAAAAATGATGAAAAAAGTCAATATGATGCGCAAAAATTCCACCTGCAACCAGCAGCAGTGCCAATGTTCCTAAAATCGCCAACATACGAATAATGATAGGTAAAGACTTTACCAAAATAGTACCAAAAGACACTAGAAATTTGCTTTTATCAGTTCCTTTTTTTATCAATTTATAACCAGCATCATCCATTCTAACCATCAATGCTACAATGCCATAAACGCCCACAGTTGCAATGATGGCAACAACAGTTACTACAAATAGTTGATTGATAAAAGGCGCTTCTGTAACAGTACCCATAGCAATGATGATAATTTCTAAGGATAATATAAAATCAGTGCGAATAGCAGAGGTAACTCTAGTTTTTTCGAAAGCCATTACTTGCTCAGGAGTCACATCTGTTACATCTTCTTTTTCCTGTTCTTTTGGATGGGGTACAAAAAACTCAAAGATTTTTTCAGCACCTTCATAAGCCAAATACAAACCACCAATAATCAAAATAACAATAATAGCAGGAGGATAAATAGCGTTTAAAATAAATACTACTGGGAGGATGATTAATTTGTTTAAAAACGATCCTTTGGTAATTGCCCAAATAACAGG
>JANQTK010000296.1:0-9290 GCA_030731695.1 Polaribacter sp. | reverse complement strand
CCAAATCAAGAAATGTTGCATAAAAAAATTGCGGTTTTAGAACATACGGAAGATGCGTTGATTTTTAGTTCTGGAATGGCAGCTATTTCAGCGGCGTTGTTTGCTTTCCTAAAAACAGGCGATCACGTTATTATCCAACAAGTAATTTATGGAGGAACGTTTAATTTAATAGTAAATGAATTTGAGAAATTCGGAATTGAATATTCGTTTACAGAATCGGACAAGATTGAAGATTTCAAACCCTTAATTCGTTCAAATACCAAGGTGATGTATATTGAAACGCCTTCCAATCCGCTATTAGGAATTACGGATATGAAAGCCATTGCAGAGCTGTCTAAGCAACATCAAATCATAACAATGATTGACAATACGTTTGCATCACCCATCAATCAAAATCCAGCTGATTTTGGTATTGATATCATGTTGCATTCTGCTACGAAATATATGGGAGGTCATTCCGATATTTCTGCAGGTGCCATCGCAGCTAGTAAAGAACACATTGCTAAAATTTGGAAAACAGCGATCAATTATGGAGGAAATTTAAGCGACCAAACAGTTTGGTTGTTAGAACGAAGTATGAAAACCTTGAATTTGCGTGTAAAAGAACAAACCAAAAATGCGCAAATCATGGCCGAATATTTAGAAAAAAGTGAACATATAGATGCTGTGTATTACCCAGGATTGCCAAGTCATCCACAATATGAAATTGCAAAAAAACAAATGAAAGGTTTTGGAGCCATGTTGTCTTTTGAACTGAAAAGTCATATTGATGCCATGCAGTTTCAGCGAAATTTGCAATTGATAAAACCCTCTATGAGTTTGGCAGGATTGGAAAGCACAACAGTGAGTCCAGTTCAAACCACTCACGCATTGTTAAGTGAAAAAGAACGATTGGAAAGAGGCATTAAAAACGGGTTGATTCGTTTTTCAGTAGGTATTGAAGAGCCTGAAGATTTGATTGCCGATATTGAATTGGCAATTGAAAAAACGCTGATACAATAGTTTGATTTATAAAATTAAAAAGAGCGGTTTTTATTTTAAAAACCGCTCTTTTCAATTCAAATAATTAATAATACAAACACTAAATATGCTCTGACAAATTATGATGTTCGTCAATTAATGGACCTCCTTCAATAATTTGTCGAGAAGCTTCATTCGCGAATTTTTCGAAATTCAAGTGGAAAAAGTGAGCAAGATGAATGGCCTTGCCTATGTATGCTCCTTTTTGCAACCAAGTATTCATAGGGTCTAACATTTCAATAGGAACTCCTGGGCAATATTTGGGCATGAACAATCCAAAAATAGGATGTTGCTCAAAATCTACTTCCTCTAATTTTCCTTCCAAAGCAGCAGTAATCATAGCTCTTGTATATCTCAATTTAATTCTAGATCCAACTCCATAAGGACCTCCAGTCCAACCTGTATTTATCAACCAAACATTCACACCAGCTTCTGTCATTTTTTTACTTAACATTTCTGCATATTTTGTAGGATGCAAAGGCATAAAAGGTTCTCCAAAACAAGCTGAAAACGAAGGAACAGGCTCTGTAATTCCGGCTTCAGTTCCTGCTACTTTGGCAGTATATCCAGAGATAAAATGATACGCAGCTTGGCCAGGCGTTAATTTCGAAATAGGAGGTAAGACACCAAAAGCATCGCAAGTTAAAAAGAAAATATTAGTAGGATTGCTTGCAAAAGAAGGTTCCTGAATATTGTCAATATGATAAATAGGATAACTTACACGTGTATTTTGAGTAATGGAATAGTCAGCAAAATCTACCTCACCATCGGAATTAAAAACGACGTTCTCTAAAATTGCTCCGGGTTTAATTGCTTTGAAAATATCGGGCTCTTTTTCTTCTGTTAAGTCAATTACTTTGGCATAGCAACCACCTTCAAAATTAAAAATGATATTGTCTGCGGTCCATCCATGTTCGTCATCACCAATCAATTTTCTTTTTGGATCTGCAGATAACGTTGTTTTTCCTGTTCCAGACAATCCAAAGAAAATAGCAGTATCACCAGCTTCGCCCACATTTGCAGAACAGTGCATAGGCAATACATTTTTTTCTGTTGGTAAAATCAGGTTCAATGCTGAGAAAATTCCTTTTTTCATTTCGCCAGTATAGGCTGATCCACCAATCAAGGCTATTTTTTTTGTAAAGTCCAAGATGGAAAAATTTCCCTGTCTAATGCCATATGCCTCTGGATTTTCACAAATATATCCTGGTGCGCAGAGAATTAGCCAATCTTCTTGAAAGTTTTTATGCTCTTCTTCGGGCAATCGTAAAAACATATTGTACACAAACATGCTTGACCAAGGATATTCAGCAATGGTTCTAATAGTAGTTTTGAATTGGGGAACTGCACATACATAAGCATCACTTGCATACAATTCTTTATTTGATAAGTAGTCAACTACATTTTGCTGAAGTTTTTCGAAATTTTCTGAAGACAGTGGCTTATTTGTTTTTCCCCACCAAACTTTATCAGTTGTGTAATTGTCTTTTACGATAAATCGGTCTTGAGGCGATCTTCCAGTAAATTTACCAGTATTAACGGCTAGTGTTCCGTTTTTGGTTTCAATACCCATTCCTTTTTCAATCGTAATTCTTTGTAATTCTTCTGGTGGTAAATCCCAATTTACATGAGCATTTTTAATTCCATATTTTTTTAAATCTGGTTTTTTAATTTGATCGATTGTTTTCATAGTATATAAATAATTTATGATTCTAATGAAGAAAGTCAATTTAGGGGGTGAAAGTGAGTTTTTAATGACTTTAAATAGTTCTATAAATATACCATATTTAAAGAGATGTTTTTATGACAAATGTCATAAATCACTGAAATACAATAATTTTACAACTCTTTTAAAGGTTTTATTTGATTTTTGATTTTTCTAAAAAGCACAAGCAAATAGCTTATCATTTATGTAAATATTTTCGTTGAAATGCCTATTTTTGACAATTGAAAAATCATTTAAAGTTCCAAAAAGTTACTTTTATAACGTATTTTTTACTCATTACAGCTATTTAAAAATTATGAAAAAACTAGACATACTTGCTTTTGGCGCACATCCTGATGATGTAGAATTGGGTTGTGGAGCTACCATAGCTAAAGAAATTTCATTAGGAAAAAAAGTGGGTATTATCGATTTGACTAGAGGTGAATTGGGCACAAGAGGTTCTGCTGAAATAAGAACAATTGAAGCTACAAACGCCGCAGAAATATTGGGAGTTAGTGTAAGAGAAAACTTAGACTTTGCAGATGGATTTTTCTCAAACGATAAGGCACATCAGTTGAAAGTGATAGAAATGATTCGAAAATATCAACCAGAAATCGTCTTGTGCAATGCTATTGACGACAGGCATATAGATCATGCAAAAGGGAGCAAATTGGTTTCTGATGCTTGTTTTTTAAGTGGTTTGATGAAAATTGAAACCAGCATAGATGGGAATATTCAAGAAAGATGGCGTCCAAAACAAGTGTATCATTACATTCAATGGAAAAATATTGAACCTGATTTTGTAGTAGATGTTTCAGGATTTTTAGATAAAAAAATAGCTTCGGTTATGGCATACTCTTCGCAATTTTATGACCCAAAAAGTAACGAGCCTGAAACGCCAATAACAAGTAAAAACTTCATTGACAGCATTATATATCGCGCAAGAGATTTAGGAAGGTTGATAGATGTAGAATCTGCTGAAGGTTTTACGGCAGAGCGTTTTGTGGCAATTGAAAATTTTAGTAAATTAATTTAAAATTTTCTTTTTGAGTATTCGAAAATAAATTATATTTGCACCCGCAAGTTATACACGGTGGTTGTAGCTCAGTTGGTTAGAGTATCGGTTTGTGGTACCGAGTGTCGCGGGTTCGAGTCCCGTCTTCCACCCGAACAAAAAAACCTTCTTGATTATTCAAGAAGGTTTTTTGTTTTGAAGACTTTTTAAAAATATCAAATATTGAAGATTTCAATTGAAATAAAAAGCTAGGGAACTTTGTATTTAATCGCTCTGTCTGTCTGATTAACTTTAGGGGTACTTTAGTTAATTAGATTTTTTAACAGACTCTTCAATATTTGATAGTCTTTGAAAAATACCTTTCGATAATTCTTCAAATTGTCTTCTAACTATGCTTTGGATCTGAAATTCTATAGGGGATTGAACTTCAGTTAGGGGTACATAGTTATTTTTGTACTTTCCAACACCGGTAAATAACCACATTGGATCTATTTCTTTTATGTTATCGATAATTCCGAGCAAAATCGTTTCATTTGGTTTTTTTGTGAAGTTGATTACAGCGCTGACAAGTTGTTGAGAAACTCCAATGAGTTCGGAAAACTGTCGTTGATTTAAACCAGTATCATTAAAAACCATAATTACTCTTTCTGTTCTTTCTTTATCTGCACGTTTCATTTTAAAGGGGTCATCAAATGTAGTAAAAAAAATCTACAAAAAATGTGGGTGTTGAAAAAAAAATTCATTTTGAGTCAAAAAAATCTTTAAAAATTGTATATTATAGCAATATTTTGAATAATTTTTGAATGATTTTACCTCTTTTTGAGTTTTTGTGGATTTTCGAAAATCCTTAAACGATTTATTTATATACAAAAAAATAAAATACTGATATATAATTATATATGCTATATTATATAAAGTGAATATTTAAATAATTTCATCAAAAAAACCAGAAAAAAGCCCTATTTTACAGTGTTTTTTGATGAATTTCACATGAGAAGTGAAAAAAAATAAAAAAAATTTCATTTTTTTTCTGATTTGTAGTAAAAATACCACAAATGATGTGAAAAAATTGACTAAAATCACTTCGAAAAGAGTGTTTAAAAATCAAATTCTTCCTGTTTTTCGTCTTTTTTTTAAAAATAGGAATACACTTTTATTAAAAGTCGTTAGAATTAAATCTCTTTTAGTATCAATATTTTTATTTTTTAGCTCCGAAATGAGATAATTTTGATGGGGAAACTTCCGAAATGGAGAGAATGGATTTGATTAAAAATAAAAAAACGTATTACAGAAATATATTTTCTGTAATACGTCATTATAATTGTATCGTTATTTTACAACAATTTTTCTCTTAAATAAGGAGCTGTATAAGAAGTTTTATGCAAGATCAATGCTTCTGGAGTTCCTTGAAAAAGGATATTTCCTCCTCTGATACCACCTTCTAATCCCAAATCAATTATATAATCTGCGCATTTTATCAATTCGATATTGTGTTCAATTACAATGATGGAATGTCCTTTTTCAATCAAAGCATTGAATGACGCCAATAATTTTTTGATGTCATGGAAATGCAATCCTGTTGTTGGTTCATCAAAAATAAACAATGCTTTGTCTTTTGTAGTTCCTTTTACAAGGAAAGAGGCTAGTTTAATTCTTTGAGCTTCACCTCCAGAAAGTGTTGAAGAAGATTGTCCCAAGGTAACATATCCCAAACCAACATCCTGTAGAGGTTTTAATTTTTGAGCAATTTTTACAGCTAAATTTTCAGTAAAAAAGGCCACTGCATCATCAATGGTTAAATTCAGAATGTCATCAATAGTCTTTTCAGCAAAAGTTACTTCTAAAATTTCTTTCTTGAAACGTTTTCCATGACAAGCATCACACTCTAAATGAACATCTGCCATAAATTGCATTTCAATAGTCACTTCTCCTTCACCTTTACAAACTTCACAACGACCTGCATCTACATTGAATGAAAAATGTTTTGGTTGATAATTTCTGATTTTAGCCAATTTTTGATTCGAAAAAAGCGCTCTGATATCGTCATAGGCTTTGATATAAGTTACAGGATTGGAACGAGATGAACGTCCAATTGGATTTTGATCAATAAACTCTACATGCTTTATAGATTCAAAACTTCCTTTTACAGCAGTATGTTGTCCAATTTTATCTCCATAACCTGCTATTTTTTTCTGCATGATGGGATATAAAATATTTTTGACAAGCGTACTTTTTCCTGAACCTGAAACTCCTGTGATTACAGTTAAAGACTCTAAAGGAAACGTCACATCAACATTTTTAAGATTGTGTTCTCTAGCACCTATAATTTGTATGAAATTTTTAGAAACCCTTCTTTTTTTAGGAACTTCTATTTTTAATTCATTATTTAAGTATTTAGCAGTTAGTGAATTGGACTGCAAAATTTCAGCAAAATTTCCTTCAGCAACTACATTTCCACCGTAAGTTCCTGCTTCAGGGCCAATATCAATAATATAATCTGCTTCTTTCATGATCTCTTCATCATGCTCTACAACAATGACAGTATTTCCTAAATCACGCAGATTTTTTAATACGCCAATCAAACGTTCTGTGTCTTTTGGATGCAAGCCAATGCTCGGTTCATCTAATATATACATAGAACCTACTAACGAACTGCCTAAAGAAGTCGCCAAATTGATGCGTTGACTCTCTCCACCAGAAAGTGTGTTGGAGGGTCTGTTCAATGTCAAATAGTTCAAACCAACATCATTCAAAAATTGTAAGCGATTTTTGATTTCTACTAATAATCGTTTGGCAACTTTTTCTTCATATATAGTAAGGTGTACATTTTCGAAAAACACTGTCAATTCATCCAAAGGAAGTGTTACCAAATCAGTGATTGTTTTGTCATTTATTTTTACATAGTTAGCCTCAGCACGCAAACGCTTACCATGACAGGTATGACATTTTGTTTTACCTCGATAACGAGAGAGCATCACTCTATTTTGAATTTTATAGCTTTTTTCTTCCAAAGCCTCAAAAAAGTGATGAATTCCGTGAAAACTTTTGGTGCCATTCCAAACCAATTCTTTTTGTTTTTCTGTCAATTCAAACCACGGTTTATGAATTGGAATGTCAAATTGATAGGCAACAGCCACTAAGTCTTCTTTATAATGTCTGAAAGAGTCTGTTTTAAAAGGAAAAATAGCATCTTCATAAATAGATAAAGCCGTATTTGGAATTACCAAATCTTCATCAATTCCGATGACATTTCCATAACCTTCGCACGTTGGACAGGCTCCATAAGGATTGTTGAAACTGAATAAATGCGTATTGGGTTCTAAAAAAGTAAGATTGTCCATTTCAAATTTATTGCTAAACTCAGCAATTTTTGAAGTTTCTAAATTTTCAACAAAACAAGTTCCTTTGCCTTCGAAAAAAGCTGTCTGAATAGCATCTGCCAATCTGTTGTAAAAATCTTCATCATTTTTGGTAATGATCCTGTCTATCACTAAAAATAAGGATTCATTTTTATAAGATTCTATCGGAAAATCAGGAATTCTATATACGGTTTCTTGCCATTTTATTCGTGCATATCCTTGTTGCTCTAATACTTGAAAAACCGTTTCTAAATTTCTGTTTTCAGGTATATATATAGGAGCAAGTAATAATAATTTGGATGCTTCAGGAAATTCTTTGATAAAATTTACCACATCAGAAACGGTATCTTTTTTTACTTCAGAACCAGAAATAGGAGAGAAGGTCTTGCCAATTCTGGCAAATAACAACTTCATATAATCATAAATTTCTGTAGAAGTCCCTACTGTTGAGCGTGGATTTGTAGCATTTACCTTTTGTTCAATGGCAATTGCTGGAGCAATTCCTTTGATATAATCAACTTTTGGTTTGTCTAATTTTCCTAAAAACTGTCTTGCATACGAAGACAAACTTTCTACGTAGCGTCTTTGACCTTCAGCATAGAGCGTATCGAACGCCAAAGAAGATTTTCCTGAGCCCGATAATCCAGTAATCACCACCAATTTATTTCTTGGAATAACAACGTCAATATCCTTTAAATTATGGAGTCTTGCGCCTTTTATGATGATGTTTTCTTTGGGATTTATGGTCGCTAAATCTGGCTTCATGGTCTTCAAAAAATTAGCTATAAAAATACCAATAAAATCACTTACTAAAAAAAAGTTTTGATTTCTAATTGTTAAAATTATTTGTTTGTCTAAAAAATAATTCTATATTTGGCAACGTAATAACCACAAAACAAGACGCATATACTAAAAAACTACTTTTAAAATTAATATCAATTAATCAAATTTGAAAGAACTTTCTTTCAAAAAAAAGTAGTTATGATGCGAACAAAAATCACTTCTGATAGTTTATTAGTAAAAAATTATATTCTTGGGGATGAATCATCTCTAGAAATTCTGATAAAAAAACACCAACAACGGCTTTTTAGCTTTATTTATAGTAAGGTAAAAGATAAAGATGTTACCAATGATATTTTTCAAGATACATTTATCAAAGTCATTAAAACATTGAAAAAGGGAAATTATAACGAAGAAGGAAAGTTTTTGCCTTGGGTAATGCGAATCGCTCACAATTTAATTATTGATTATTTTAGGAAAAATAACAGAATGCCAAATTTTAAAAATTCGGATGAATTCGATATTTTCTCAATTATCAGTGACGATTCTTTAAATGCAGAAAAACAAATTATACAAGAACAGATTTTTGATGATGTAAGAGAATTGATCAATGAGTTGCCAGAAGAGCAAAAAGAAGTGTTGATTATGCGCATGTATAGAGACATGAGTTTCAAAGAGATTAGTGATAATACTGGCGTTAGTATCAATACAGCTTTGGGAAGAATGCGTTATGCACTTATCAATATGAGAAAATTAATAGAAAAACATAAAATAATTTTAATTAATTAACAATAAAGATAAAATTGCATCGTTAAAGATTTATAATCAAGTCGTTAAATTCAATATATGATGCAACTTTACTCAAAAAAGTCATCTGAAACACAGATGCAACCTACAAAAGAAACAGTTCAATTTTTGATTAATTTTTCCAAATCGCTAACTATTGTAAAAACAAAATCAAAAAATTTCATTGAATTGAATTTGAATTAAGAGTGGAAAAAGCTTCAACAAATGTTGAGGCTTTTTTTAAGCCCCTTTAATTCCCCAAAGGGGAAAAATCTGACTAAAATAAAGCTGCGTCTTTGTGGAAATTTTATTTTAATTACTTTGCAAACTTTGCGGTTAAAAATAAAAAATCATTTTCCTTTATAATATGCATCTAAAACAGATTTTCTTCCAACCGTTTTTGTAATGATGTCTTTTTCTAAATCCCAACCTCTTGCAGGTGAATATTCACGTCCGTACCAAATAATTTGTAAGTGCAAATCGTTCCATAATTCTCTAGGAAACAATCTTTTCGCATCTTTTTCAGTTTGCACCACGTTTTTTCCGTTGGTTAAATTCCAACGAAAAAGCAATCTGTGAATATGTGTATCTACAGGAAAAGCAGGAACTCCAAAAGCCTGACTCA
>JANQTK010000295.1 GCA_030731695.1 Polaribacter sp. | reverse complement strand
GTTTGCAATTGTATAATAATGTCAATTACTACAATGATTTGGTAAAACAAAAAGACACTCTAAAACTGCAAGAGACTTTTAATTTGACCAAAGCTGAAGCAGCATCTCTTAAAAAATTCGAAATTCAAGCCATTAAAAATGAAAAAGATATTGTAAATGCATATGATGAATTGATTTTGGCTGTGGATACTTTAACGATTAAAAGTTATGAATTTGATCAATTCAAAGCTTCATTTACCAATTATGACTACAAGGTTCATAAAGTAACTGTAACTGCATCAAAAAGTAATGTTTTCGAAAAGTTGGATGATGTCATTATTTCATCTGTAGTTAAAAACAAGTATTTCAATCGATTAAAAGAATTGACCAATGAAAATTTAAATATTACAGATTCTGTTTATAAAGAAAATTTAGCTCAAATTGATTCATTGCGAAAAGTGTACATGCAGGTAATGTTAGATGAAGCTAAAAAAGAACAATCAGGAACGAATATAGATTTAGGTGGGCAAAATCAATCAACTAAAGAACTAGAATTGTTTGAAACCAATCGTAAAATTATTAGCGATTTAAGATATATTGCCAATGAAAAATCAAAAAAATACGAGGTAATTAATGTGATTTCAAACTTTCAGCCAATAGGATATGAAATCAAAGGAATCGCAAAAAATCATGCTTTTCAATTAGGAGCTTTAGGTGCAGGGCTAATGATTTTCTTTCTTTTATTGGTAAAACTAAATGTGTATTTGAATAATTACAAAAAGTAAACCATGCAAACCGTTTTGATAACTGGTGGATCAGGTTTTATAGGGTCGAATTTTATACCCTATTTTTTAAACCAAAATCCAACTTTTCAGTTGGTAAATTTAGATTTATTGACCTATGCTGCAAATCCTGACAATTTAAGTGAAGTTGAGAACCATGAAAGATATATTTTTGTAAAAGGAGATATTTGTGATAGAGAATTGGTTACACATCTTTTTGAGAAATACCATTTTCAGTCAGTGATTCATTTTGCAGCAGAATCGCATGTAGATAATTCTATCAAAAACCCTGATACTTTTATAAAAACGAATATTTTTGGCACCTTTGTTTTATTAGATGTCGCAAAAAATTACTGGATAGAAAACGCAAATCAACCCAAAAAGGGATTTGAAAATGCCCGTTTTCATCACATTTCAACAGATGAAGTTTATGGAGCTTTGGGTGAAACAGGTTTTTTTACGGAACAAACAGCCTATGCACCAAACAGTCCTTATAGTGCTTCAAAAGCATCTTCAGATTTTTTAGTAAGAAGTTATAATCATACCTATGGAATGAATGTGGTCACTACCAATTGCTCCAATAATTATGGACCAAAACAGCATGATGAAAAGTTGATTCCAACCATCATCAGAAAAGCGATTTCAGGTGAAAATATTCCTATTTACGGAGATGGCAAAAACGTCCGAGATTGGTTATTTGTGTTAGATCATTGTTCGGCAATTGACTTGGTTTTTAAAAGAGGAAAAAAAGGAGAAACCTATACTATTGGTGGGGATAGTGAGCAAAATAATTTGTATATTGCTCATAAAATTTGTGCAATTTTAGATGAAATTTGTCCTAAAAAGAATGCTTACAAAGAACAAATTACGTTTGTTACAGATAGATTAGGTCATGATTTTAGATATGCCATTGATGCATCAAAAATAAAAAGAGAATTGGGCTGGAAAGCCTCCGAAAATTTTGAGACAGGAATTGAAAATACTGTAAAATGGTATTTAAAAAAATATGAAAATTTATGAAAGGAATTGTTTTAGCAGGAGGTTCTGGTACAAGATTGCATCCAATTACAATTACAATAAGCAAACAATTGATGCCTGTCTATGACAAACCCATGATTTATTACCCAATTTCCACATTAATTTCAGCAGGAATTAATGAAATTTTAATCATTTCAACGCCCCAAGATCGCCCTCTTTTCGAAAAATTATTAGGAAATGGAAATCAGATTGGATGTCATTTTGAATATGCAGAGCAGGAACATCCAAATGGATTGGCGCAAGCCTTTTTAATAGGAGAAGAATTCATAGGAGATGATAAAGTAGCACTAATTTTAGGGGACAATATTTTTTATGGAACAGGTTTGTTAAAACAGTTGAAAAAAAACACAAATCCTGATGGTGGAACTGTATTTGCGTATCATGTACATGACCCTGAACGTTATGGAGTTGTTGAATTTGATGAACATCAAAAAGCAATTTCTATTGATGAAAAACCATTACATCCAAAATCAAATTATGCAGTTCCTGGGATTTATTTTTATGACAATTCAGTAATTGAAAAAGCTAAAAAATTAACCCCAAGTAAACGTGGTGAATTAGAGATCACAGACATCAACAAAGCCTATTTAGAAGAAAAAAAATTATCAGTAAGCATTCTTGACAGAGGAATTGTTTGGTTTGATACAGGTACATTTCACAGTTTGATGCAAGCAAGTACATTTGTTGAGTTAATTGAAGAGCGCCAAGGTTTAAAAATTGGCTCTATTGAGGAAGCTGCTTATAAATCAGGATTTATTGATAAAAATCAATTAATTGAATTAGTAAAACCGCTGT
>JANQTK010000294.1 GCA_030731695.1 Polaribacter sp. | reverse complement strand
AAAATATCTTTGATGAGATTGCTCGTAGTTGCAAAATACGAATGACTTAAAAAACTAGAATCTTGACCAGAAGCATCAATCGTTTCTATCCCTTTTAAAACTACAATTTGCGCTCCAGCTTCTCCTGCTCTGTAACTTCCATGTACTTTTTTGGAAGCCAACAATGCCAAATCATCAGAAGAAACATACAGCGTAATTGGTTTTCCGATTTTTGATATCATTTTAGGACCAATGTCTCTTTTAAAAACATCTGCATCAATATCTGGTGCTGCTAAAATGATTTCTGTGATTTTATTTTTCAATTCAGGTTGTTCGTTCATCAACTCAATCAACGCTTTTGTCAAACCGCGATTTCCCATACTGTGAGCTACTAAATAGATGCTTTTTGCTTCTGTTTTTGTTAAATAATCTTTCAGAAAATTCTTCATATTATAGGTTGACCATTCAATATTGGCTTCGTCAACAGTATAACTTGTAGTGGAAGCTTGTGATGGCCAACTGTAAAAAACGGCTTCTCCTGGAAATCGTAAATCGAAGGTAATTTGTGCTGTTCTAAAAGCGGCATCTGCAAAAGAAACGTTGTAACCATGCACAAAAAGAAAGGTGCTTTTGCCATTTTTAGCAATGCGTTCTTTCATCTGTTTAAAAAAATCTTCTTTGCTTTGCTTTTTCAAAGACTGCATCATCATGTGCTTGCTTGGATCTTCAGAAAACTCCAATCGCCAATAAGAAGGTCTTTCAATTTCGCCTAAAGTGTGTGTATAAGGAATACTTACAACAATTCTGCCATATTGCAATTCGCTTCTTTTTCCGCCAAAACGTTCGTTTAAATCGCTGTCTTTTGTATCATTCCTGTCAGTAGCAAAAGAAACAGGAATTTCAATAAATTCTTTTTTGGAATTGCCTGAAGAAACCATCATTTTTTCTACTGCTTCTTGTTGCAAACAAACTTTCAGAATCTGAGTTTCTGTTTGTTGATTTTGAAGTGTAACATCTATTGTAAATGTGATGGATGTAAAATTCTGAAAAGCATTGTTGCCATTGAGCAAACCTATCAATTGTGTTTGTTTAAATTGATTGTAATCCGTAAAAGTGAGGTTGAAATTATCATCTAAAAAAACCAGAATTTTGAAAGATTGAATCAAGGATTCATCTCCTTCAGAAATTTTTAGTTGTAGCGTAGCATCATCTGTAAGATTGTTGAGACAATTGGTAAGATTATACGTTTGGGTGTTGTCAGAAAGTTCAAAAACAACCTAATTTTTTTGTGCTTGAGTGAGGGAACAAAAAATAAAAAAAAGAAGTAGAAAACCGGTTTTCATGATATATCATTTTTTTATTGACGCTATAAAGATACAATATATTGGAAATAAAAATACCCTTACAAAATTGCAAGGGTATTTATGAAATATCAAATTTATAGATTAGTATCTGTAATAATCTGGTTTAAAAGGACCTTCAGTAGCCACGCCAATATAATCTGCTTGGTCTTGTCTTAATTCTGTAAGCTCAACACCCATTTTTCCTAAATGTAATTTGGCAACTTTTTCATCTAAATGTTTTGGCAACATGTACACTTCATTTTTGTAAGCATCTTTATTTGTCCACAATTCAATTTGTGCCAATGTTTGATTTGTAAATGAATTTGACATTACAAAACTTGGATGACCAGTGGCACATCCTAAATTTACCAAACGACCTTCTGCTAATAAAATAATATCTTTTCCGTTGATATTGTATTTATCAACTTGAGGTTTGATTTCAATTTTTTCGCTGTTTTGGTTTAACCAAGCAACATCAATTTCGTTATCAAAATGGCCAATATTACACACTATTGTTTTGTCTTTCATCATTTCAAAATGTTCAGCACGCACAATATCTTTGTTTCCAGTTGTGGTAATTACAATATCAGCAGTTGAAAGAACCGTTTCTAAACGCTTTACTTCAAAACCATCCATACAAGCTTGCAATGCACAAATTGGGTCAATTTCGGTAACAGTAACAATGGATCCTGCACCTTTAAATGATGCTGCAGTTCCTTTACCAACATCTCCATAACCACACACAATTACTCTTTTTCCTGCCAACATAATATCTGTTGCTCTACGAATAGCATCAACTGCAGATTCTTTACAACCGTATTTATTGTCAAATTTCGATTTTGTAACAGAGTCATTTACGTTGATAGCTGGCATTGGCAATGTGCCGTTTTTCATACGTTCGTACAATCTGTGAACACCTGTAGTCGTTTCTTCTGATAAGCCATTGATACCTGCTGCCAATTCAGGATATCTGTCCAAAACCATGTTGGTTAAATCTCCACCATCATCTAAAATCATGTTCAATGGTTTGCGGTCTTCACCAAAAAATAAGGTTTGTTCTATACACCAATCAAATTCTACTTCGTTCATTCCTTTCCAAGCATACACTGCAGTTCCTTGAGCCGCAATTGCAGCAGCAGCTTGATCTTGAGTTGAAAATATATTACATGAACTCCAAGTAACTTCAGCACCTAATGCTTGTAAAGTTTCAATTAAAACTGCAGTTTGAATGGTCATGTGCAAACAACCTGCAATTCTTGCGCCTTTTAAAGGTTGTGTATTTTT
>JANQTK010000293.1:8840-11944 GCA_030731695.1 Polaribacter sp. | reverse complement strand
GCACCATTTACCACTCTGTGATCGTACGAATGTGATACAAACATTTTTTGTCTGATGCCAATAAAATCACCATCTGGAGTTTCAATGACTGCCGGCACTTTTCTGATAGCACCCAAAGCCAAAATTGCCACTTGTGGTTGGTTGATAATAGGCGTTCCCATTACCGATCCAAAACTACCTACATTGGTAACTGTGTATGTACCATTCTGAATTTCATCTGGTTTCAACTGATTGATTCTAGCTCTGTTTGCCAAATCATTCACAGACTTGGTCATGCCCACTAAATTCAATTGGTCTGCATTTTTAATTACGGGAACTATTAAATTTCCATCAGGTAAGGCAGCAGCCATTCCTAGATTGATATTTTTTCTTTTGATAATTTTATCACCATCAAGAGTGATGTTAATCATCGGGTATTTTTTGATAGTTGATGCCACAGCGTGCATCAAAATAGGTGTAAAAGTCAACTTCTCTCCTTCTCTTTTCAAGAAATCGTCTTTCACTTTGTCACGCCATTTTACGATATTAGTCACATCAATTTCGATAAAAGATTGCACGTGAGCAGACGTTTGAACAGAATCTACCATGTGTTTTGCAATCAATTTACCCATTCTAGTCATTTCAATAACTTCATCTCCACCATTCACAGAAACTGGAGCTTTAGGCTGTTCTTTTTGAACAGTTGTTACTGGTTTTTCCTGAACTGGAGTTGGAGTTGCAGCTACTTTTGGAGCCACTTTTTTATGCTCAATAAACTGTAAAATATCTTCTTTGGTAACTCTTCCATCTTTTCCTGAACCTTCAATATTTTCCAATTCTTCCATAGAAATCCCTTCAGTTTGCGCAATGTTTCTCACCAAAGGCGAATAAAACTTACCAGAATCAGAAGTTTTTGTAATAGGAGTTGCAACAGTTTCTATGGCTTTTTCAATTGTTTTTTCAACTTCTTGAACCTCCTTAGGTTCTTCAACAACTGTTTTAGTAACTGCTTTTGGAGATACATCAGCATTGGTTTCAATAATAGCAATGGTTTGACCTACCTGAACAACGGCATCTTTTTCGAATAAAATTTCGACTAAAGTTCCTTCAACCTCACTTGGCACCTCAGAATCTACTTTGTCTGTAGCAATTTCTACGACAGCTTCATCCAATTCAACAGTATCGCCAACTTCTTTTAACCAAGAAGTAATGGTTGCTTCAGCAACACTTTCGCCCATTTTCGGTAACTTAACTTCAAACCTTGCCATGTAATTCTGATTTTTCTAAACGCAAAAATACAAAAAAAGGAATGACATTTTTTTAAAATAGAATTGAAAATTAAAAGATTTTTCGAGGTAAAATTATCGTATTAACAATTTATTATGCTTTTACCCATGAAAAGTTATGAAATAAATAATGAAAATCCTTTTTTGCAAAAATATTGAAAACTAAACCCAACTCTTTGGATTTTTTAAAACCTTGATAAGTTTCGCTTCTTCTGAATTTTCTTCTGGATGATGGTCGTATTTCCATTGCACTTTTGGTGGTAAACTCATTAAAATACTTTCAATGCGTCCGTTTGTTTTTAATCCGAACAATGTGCCTTTGTCATGTACCAAATTAAACTCAACATAACGTCCTCTCCGAATTTCTTGCCAATCTTTTTGAGCTGAAGTATATGAAATTCCTTTTCTTTTTTCAACAATAGGCACGTAACTATTTAAAAAGCTATTCCCAATTTCTGTGACAAAATCATATCGATTTTCCATTGAAAAGTCTTCAGTTTCTTTTAAATAATCAAAGAATAAACCTCCAATTCCGCGAGCTTCATTTCTATGGGAATTCCAAAAATAATCATCACAGGTTTTTTTAAACTTCGGATAAAAATCCGAATGATGTTTATCGCAAGCAGTTTTGCAAGTTTGATGAAAATGAACAGCATCTTCATCGAACAAATAGTAAGGAGTTAAATCTTGACCACCACCAAACCACTGAGTAACTATCTCACCTTGTGAATTATACATTTCAAAATAACGCCAATTTGCATGAACAGTGGGCACAAAAGGATTTATTGGATGCAACACCAAACTCAAGCCACATGCGAAAAAATTACCTTCTTTTACTCCAAACTGCTTTCTTAAAACTTCAGGCAATTCACCGTATACAGATGAAATATTTACACCCCCTTTTTCGAAAATTGCTCCATTTTCTATAACTCTGGTTTTACCACCTCCACCTTCTTCACGAACCCAAATATCTTCTTTAAAAGTAGCTAAACCATCTACCTCTTCTAATTTTGAAGTGATGGTATTTTGAAGATTTTCTATGTACTTGTAAAACTTATTTTTCATAAACAATTTCGTGTTTATCGTGCAATAAACTGAGTGTTTTGGTGGTTGCAGCAGTAACAGACAATGGTAAAACGATGATAATTCCGATGAAAGGAATTAATAAACATAGCATAAAAACAATGCCATTTCCAATGGCAAAACCTCTTCTTTTTTGAATGAAATTTACGCTATCTCTATAATTAAAATGACGTTCTAAGGTATAATCCATATTTCCAAAACCTGCATAATATGCCTGCAATAAAAACAATAACATCGTTGAAAAAAGATTTACGATTGGAATAAATTTCAGAATTAAAAGCGGCAAACTGAACAACAATTCTTTGGATAAATTTCTAATATTTATTCTTATCCCTCTGATTAATTGCTCAAAAAAAGTAGAATTTCGATGCAAATGTTTTAGATTACCGTACAAATGTTGCTCAATTTTTTCGGAAACAATACTCATAAATGGCGCAGAAAATGCTAAAATAATATGTTTATAAACAATCAATCCAAGAATGATAATAATGACTCCTCCAAAAAAATTACTCAACCCAGTAAAGGTTTCTTTGCCCCAATCCCAAATCCAAGCTTTTGAGATGAAAGCACCAATATTATCTGACAAAACATAGGCTTCTATACCAATAAAAACCGCCGTTAAAATGCTGATCAAAACAGGAATGATAAAATATTTCCAGAGTTTTAGTTTAGAGATTAGTGCAAAAGCACCTCCATATTCTTTAATTCCTAAAACAATATTTTTAATCATTGTACTACACTTGCGTTAGCGATTGA
>JANQTK010000293.1:0-8740 GCA_030731695.1 Polaribacter sp. | reverse complement strand
TTAATTCCTAAAACAATATTTTTAATCATTGTACTACACTTGCGTTAGCGATTGAGCAATTGTTGGAGCTCCTTGAAAAGAGCGACTGCGAAAGCGCGACCTTTAGGGAACGTCCAAGTTTTAAGAACGGTATTCTTTTACAGCATCCACAAATGCTTTTGCATTTTCGAGTGGAATATTTGGCAAAATTCCATGTCCCAAATTCACAATATATTTATCTTTTCCGAATTCATTGATCATTTGATGCACCATTTTTTTTATTTCTGATGGTGGAGACAACAATCTTGCAGGATCAAAATTCCCTTGCAAGGTGATATTTCCTCCGGATAAATATCGAGCATTTCTAGCTGAACACGTCCAATCTACACCTAAAGCGGAAGCTCCAGATCTTGCCATAGTATGCAAAGCAAACCAACAGCCTTTTCCGAAAGCAATTACTGGAATGCTATCTTTCAACGCATCAATAATTTGTTGAATGTATTGCCAAGAAAACGTTTCGTAATCTGTTGGCGATAGCATGCCTCCCCAAGAATCAAAAATTTGAACAGCATCAACACCAGCTGCCACTTTTGCTTTTAAATACGCAATAGTGGTGTCTGTTATTTTTTGCAATAATGAATGCGCCACAACAGGATTGGTAAAACACAATTCTTTGGCTTTATCAAAGGTTTTAGAACCTTGACCTTGAACGCAATAACATAAAATTGTCCAAGGTGAGCCTGCAAAACCAATTAAGGGAATTTCATTATTCAGTTTTTCTTTAGTCATTTTTATAGCTTCCATAACGTAACCCAATTCTTGATGAACATCAGGAATAATTACAGAATCCAAGTCTTTTTGAGTACGAATTGGATTGGGTAAATACGGTCCAAAATTCGATTTCATTTGAACTTCTATGTTCATAGCTTGCGGAACTACTAAAATATCAGAAAATAAAATAGCAGCATCCATACCAAATCTACGAATAGGTTGCACTGTAATTTCTGAGGCTAATTCCGGAGTTTGGCAGCGTGTAAAGAAATCATACTCTTCTTTAATTGCCATGAATTCAGGCAAATAACGTCCTGCTTGACGCATCATCCAAACTGGAGGTCTTTGAACAGTTTCGCCTTTTAAGGCTCTTAAAAATAAGTCGTTTTTGATATGATTGCTATTAGCCATTAGTTGTTAGCTTTTAGTTTAGTAATAAGTTTATTAATCATTTCTGATTTCCATTTAATTTTCCATTTGAGAAACAGCCAACATCGCTTTATCAACTGCCTCAGCTATTTTTTTAATATCTTTGTCAGAAATTGCTGATGATAAAAACCAGGCTTCAAACTGGCTTGGAGGTAAAAACACCCCGTTTTTAATCATCTCCCAAAAGAATACTGCAAACTTTTTTGTATCAGAAGTTTGTGCTTGTGCAAAATTAGTGACTTCAACATTGGTGAAAAATGGATTCATCATAGAACCAAAACGATTTACAACCAAATCTACGTTGTATTTTTTTGCAGTTTCTAATAAAATCACTTCTAAAATACTTCCGATTTCTTCAAACTTTTGATATGGATTCTGTCTTTTTAGTTCGGTTAATGTTGAAATTCCGCCTGCCATCGCTATTGGATTTCCACTCAACGTTCCTGCTTGATACATACCACCTAAAGGCGCCACTTTTTCCATAATTTCATTTCTTGCACCATAAGCGCCAACTGGAAAACCTCCCCCAATTACTTTTCCTAAACAGGTAATATCTGCTGAAACTCCTAACAATTCTTGAGCGCCACCAAATTTAGATCGAAAACCTGTCATTACCTCATCAGCAATTAACAACGCTCCTTTGGTTTCTAAATACTCTTTTAAATCTTTTAGAAAATTGTTTTGCGGAATGGCAACACCCATGTTTCCACAAATGGGCTCAATGATTACACCAGCAATATCATCATGGTTTTCAAAATGTGCTTTTACGCTCTCTAAATTATTGTATTCAGCAATTAAGGTGTTTTTTACAGCTCCTTCTGGAACTCCTAAACTTCCTGGCAAACTTAAGGTTGCTAAACCAGAACCTGCTGCAACCAATAAGGCATCTTGATGTCCATGATAGCATCCAGCAAATTTGATGATTTTATCTTTACCTGTAAAAGCTCTCGCCAAACGAATTCCACTCAACACAGCTTCTGTTCCTGAGTTTACAAAACGAACTTTGTCCATCCCTGGAAAAGCATCACACACAATTTTTGCTAATTTGATTTCATTTTCTGTTGATGCTCCAAAAGAATAGCCGTTTTTTAAGGCTTTTGTAACTGCTTTTTGTACTTTTTTATGACGATGACCAATCACCATTGGTCCGTAAGACAACACCAAATCTACATATTCATTGCCATCAACATCAATAATTTTAGAACCTTTTGCTTTTTTGATAAACAACGGATTTCCGCCAACAGAAGAAAATGCTCTTACTGGAGAATTCACAGCTCCAACAAGATTTACTAATCCTTTTTCGTATAATTTTTGTGATTTTTTGAATTTCATTTTATTCTTTTATCTTTTCTACTTTTAAAACTAACGGAAATTGATCTTCTTCACTTAAATCAAAGAAGATTTCATTATTTTTTAGCACAACATTAATAAGCATTATTGAAAATCTATCTTTTTCTGTTCCAACTAAAATCTCATTTAATTTTCCAATTTTCCAATTAGATTTATTAAACATTCTAGTCATCATTGAAAACAATTGAGTTTTATTTTTTGTCTCAATTTCAAAAGTTTCATCATCTTTAAAATAAAATATTGATAATTTAAAACTTTTTATTAAGTCTTTAAAGTTAGGATTATTTGAGACTTTTTCAATCTTAACAACTTTCCAAGTTCCAGTGATAAATTCTTTATCAATTTTTTGACAAAATCCATTTAGGCTAACCAAAAGGAAAGCATATATTGATAGTTTATTCATAATTTATTTTTTCATCAATAATTTCGCTGCCTCCTTTGCAAAATAGGTGATGATGATATCTGCTCCTGCTCTTTTCATAGACAGTAAACTTTCCATCATTACTTTTTCGCCATCAATCCAACCTTTTTCAGCAGCTGCTTTGATCATGGCATATTCACCACTTACATTATAACAAGCAATGGGTCTGTCAAAATTATTTTTTAAATCACGGATGATATCCAAATAAGATAAAGCTGGTTTTACCATCAAAACATCTGCACCTTCTTCATCATCATGAGTGGCTTTTCGCAAACCTTCTTCTCTATTTGCAGGATCCATTTGATAGGTTTTTCTATCTCCAAAAGTAGGTGCAGAATCTGCAGCATCTCTAAAAGGGCCATAAAATGCAGACGCATATTTTACAGAATAAGCCATGATGGGTAAATCAGAAAAACCTGAATTATCCAACGATTGACGCACCATTTCAATAGTTCCATCCATCATTCCTGAAGGTGCCACCATATCAACTCCTGCTTTTGCGTGCGAAATAACTTGCTTCGCAATGTTTACTAAAGTTGCGTCATTATCCACATCATTTTCGTGAATAATTCCGCAATGACCATGTGATGTATATTCGCAAAAACAAACATCTGTAATAACGTATAAATCAGGATAATTTTGCTTGATAAAACGAATGGCTTTTTGCATGATTCCGTTTTCGTTCCAAGTTTCTGTTCCTTCATTGTCTTTGTTTGAAGGAATTCCGAAAAGCAATACTGCAGGAATTTTCAAAGCAACAACTTCGTCTAATTCTTTTGAAATTCTATCCAAAGAAAATCGTTTGATACCTGGCATTGAAACAATTTCAGTTTCAATATTTTCTCCTTCTTCAATAAATAATGGATATATAAAATCATCAACAGACAAACTGGTTTCTTTTACCAATCTTCTGATTGCTGCTGTTTTTCTAAGTCTTCTTGTTCTAAACATTATAAATAGTTTAAAGTTTAAAAATTAAAACTTTATATAATTTTAAAATTTAAGATGCAATAAAATGATTTTTTACCAATGTTAGCAAACTTTCAACATCTGGTGAGTTGGCAATTTGCACATTTTTAAAATATTTTTTTGCCACATCTGCAGTAGATTCTCCAATGCAAAAAGCAATTTTATCAGGGTCATTTTTTTTCAAATAACTTTCAATTCCTGAGGGACTGTAAAACAATACTCCTGAAACATCTTCTGCAATCTTCAAAGGACTTAACATCGTTTTATACGCTTCAATTTCTGTCAGTTGAATGCTTTTTTGATGCAAATACGCAGGCAAAATATCCATTCTGATATCGCTACAAAAATACGTTACTTCTTTGTTTTGTAGGTTTTTAGCTAAATATTCCGCCAATTGTTTTGCGTTTTTTGCCACATAAGTTACTTCTCCAATCGAAGTTTCAATCAATTTTTTTGTTCTTCTACCAACACAAAAAATATTTTTGAATTTGATTTCGTTTTTGGTAAATGAATTTAAAATAGATTCTACACCATTTTGACTTGTAATAACCACATTTTCAAGTTCCTCTTTCATTACTTTTGGAGCAATTCTATTGAACCTAATTTTGATAAAATCGCTATCATGAATTTCAATAGTTCTAGGAAGTAACTTTTTTTGAGCCTCTGAAAGTTTTTTAGTGGAATACACCATTTTCTTTGTGATAGAAACTTCCTCATCTTCCAACATCAATTCTTTGCCTCCTTTATTAATGATGAAATCTGCGCAATCTTTTGCTAAATATCTATGACGTCCTAAGGGATTTGTTTTTGTAACGGTAATTTTTTTTGAACCATCCTTTTTTAACAAAATTCCTTTAAAATTTATTTCTTGTGTTTTTTGATCAACATACGCTAACGCTCCAATTGGAGCAGTACAACCACCTTCTAAAAGATTCAAAAATTCACGTTCAATTCCGACGCAAACTTGAGTTTCATAATCATTTAATTTTGCACAAGCCTCTTTTACAAAATTATCATTTTCTAGGCACGAAACCATAATTGCACCTTGTGCAGGCGCAGGAATCATCCAACCCAAATTAATTGCTCCAGCAGGTCTTATACCCAATCTTTCCAATCCTGCAGCTGCAAAAACAGCTCCATCCCAATCGTTATTTTCTAATTTTTCTAGTCTAGAGTTTACATTTCCGCGTAAATCAACTACTTTATGTGTAGGATAGCGATTGAGCCATTGTGCTTTTCTTCGCAAACTTCCAGTAGCAATGATTCCTTCAGGTTGACCAAAAAATTCTTCATTTCCTTTTAAAACTAATATATCATTGTAATTGGCACGTTTTAAAACAGCTGCTTGTATGATTCCTACAGGTAAAACTGTTGGAACATCTTTCATAGAGTGAACAGCAATATCAATTCGTTTTTCCAATAAAGCAATGTCTAAATTCTTGGTGAAAATTCCAGTAATTCCTAATTCGTACAAAGGCTTATCTAAAACAATATCTCCAGTGGATTTTATAGGAACTATCTCAGTTTCAAAACCTAAGGTTTCTAACTCTTTACGCACTTTATGAGCTTGCCAAAGCGCTAATTGGCTGTCACGAGTTCCTATTTTTATAATTTTTTGCATGAAATTATTTTAAGATTGAAATACTTTGTTGATCAATTGAATACTTTGTGCAACAGAAACATTCTCCTCTTTTAAATGTTTTACGAATTGTGTGGTAATTTTTTGAATTATTCGTGAAGTTAAAATTTCTGCCTGATTTTCGTCAAAATTAGGCAATTTCTTTTTTTGAAAGTTAATTTCATCATTTTTAATAATCTCCAAAGATTTTTTTAGCGCAGTAATTGTTGGCGCTAATCTTCTGTGATTTTGCCAATCTGTAAATTCTTTGATGTGAGTTTCAATAATTGCCTCTGCAAACGGAATTTCTTGTTGACGAATTGCCAATGTTTCATCCGTAATTTTTGAAAGCTCATCAACATTTACCAATTGAACACCTTTATAATCCTCTACATCCAAAGCTACATTTTCTGGCATTGACAAATCTAAAATCAATATCTTTTTATTTTCTGAGATATGATTTTTAGTAATAGTTGGTTTTTCTGCTCCTGTAGAAACAATTAAAACATCTGCTTTTTCGATTTCTAAAGACAGGTTTTCGATACTCGCTTTTCTAATAGATGTATACTCTTTTACAAATTCAGCCGCTTTTTCTTCAGTTCTATTGATCAAACAAACTGAATTGATATTTGTATATTCTGTTAAATTTTTGCAGGTATGTTTTCCCATTTTACCCAAACCAAAAACCAAAATATTTTTAGAAGTATAGTCTGGTATATTTTTAGTAATGTATTTCACAGCAGCATACGAAACTGAGGTGGTGCCTGAACTCAACATGGTTTCATTCTTCACTTTTTTGCTGGCTTGTAAAACGCTATTCATCAATCGCTCCACATAAGCGTTGGTAGTTTTCATCTTTTTTGCCAACTTGAAAGCTTGTCTTAATTGACCAACTATTTCATAATCTCCTAAGATTTGACTTTCCAAACCTGTACCAATCCTAAATAATTGATCTATTGCTTCTTGGTTTTTATAAATATTTGAAAACTTTGCAAATTCTTGAATGGAACCTTCCGTGAATTCGCATAACAATTCTATTAACTGGCAAGGACGCTCAGCAAAACCAGTAATTTCTGTTCTATTGCAAGTTGATAAAACAAAAATTCCTTCAAAACCTTGTTGATTTGCTAAATTTAATAACGCAATCTGATTTTCTTTTGATAATGAAAATTTTCCACGAATAGTAGCGTCTGCTTTTTTGTAACTGACGCCTATATTATAAAAATGCTGCTGTTTATTCTCTTGCATATTTTCTTAAAAACGCACAAAAGTAAAAACTTCATTTAGAAAAAAGTATCGCAGAAAGTACTTTTAATAACGTTCTGTGTTTTTTAGGAAAAATTTATAATTTAAAACACCCTAAATCCTTATTTTTGCATGCAATTCAAGGTTTTTGAAAGAATTAATATAGAATGATTCTAAATAAAAACAATCTGTAAAACGAAATTTGTTATGTTTAAAAATGTCGGAGAAAGTACCATTGAAGAAATAAATTTAGAGAACGGATTTTATGTACTTTATTTTCAAAACGAAAGCGCTGAGAAACAAACCTTTGAAAGAGCCATCAACAGTACTTTTATACAAATGCACTTTTGCTTAAGAGGAAATTCGAAATTTCTTTTTAACAACAGCTCATACTCTTTTGATGTATTGGATAATCGTTGTATTTTATTATACAATCCACAAAGAACACTGCCAATAAATTTAGAAATTCACCCAAAAACAACGTTGATTTCCATCTTAATTTCAATTGAAAAGTTTCATTCGTTATTCTCAAAAGAATCAGGATTTATCACCTTTTTAAGCAATGAAAATAGCAATAAAAAATATTATGATGATGCAGAAATAAAACCAACTGTTGCCATTGTTTTGCAACAAATTATCAATTCGAGCATCAATAGTTCCATCAGAGAATTGTATGTAAAAGGAAAAATTTACGAACTATTGAGTTTGCATTTTCAAAAAGATGAAGCTTCCATTGGAGAATATTGTCCGTTTTTGGTTGATGAACAAAATGTTTTAAAAATTAGAAAAGCAAAAGAAATTATCATTTCCAGAATGGCAGAACCACCTAGTTTGCAAGAACTTGCTGATGAAATTGGTTTGAATTTAAAAAGATTAAAAGAAGGTTTCAAACAAATTTATGGTGATACTGTGTATAGTTTTTTGTTCGATTACAAAATGGAATATGCTCGAAAATTATTAGAAACCAATCAATACAACGTTAATGAAGTTGGTTTGCAAGTTGGCTATAGCACAGCAAGTCATTTTATTGCAGCCTTCAGAAAAAAGTTTGGAACAACTCCAAAAAAATACATCATGAGTTTTCAAGGTTAGACTTTTGACTTTAAACTTTATACTTTAAACTGAATTATTTTGAAACAACTAACCCACAAAGACATTAAAAACAAGCAACAAAAATTTCCAATTCACATTTTGTGTGATGCTATTAGAACTCCAGAAAATGTGGGAATGTGTTTTCGTGTAGCAGAAAGTTTTGGCGTGGAAAAAATGTATTTACACGAAAGTTCTCCTTTTATTGAAAACAGAAAAGTTGTGAAAACTGCTAGAAATACTATCAATCAAATTGAATGTGAATTTTATACCGATTTTGATGAAAAAATCAAGAATCTTAAACAACTTGGCTACACCATTATTGGCATAGAAATAACTGATAAAAGTATCGAAATTCAAGATTTTAATTTTAAAAATTTTGAGAAAATCGCACTAATTTTGGGCAGTGAACGCAATGGAATTTCAAATTCAAATTTGGCAGATGCAACCATTGAAATTCCGATGTATGGAAGAAATTCGAGTATGAATGTGATTCACAGTTTGGCAATTACGTTGTATGAAATTACGAATCAATTAGCCCATCCTAACCTTCCCAAAGGGAAGGAATTAAATGGCTGAAAATATATAAATAAGATTCTGAAACTAGTTCAGAATGACAAAAGGATTTCAATTTTTAAACTTGAAACTCTTAAACTTGAAACTTTTAAACTTTTAAACCTTAATAATGAAAGGAGTATTATTAGTAAATTTAGGATCGCCAGCAAGTACATCAACCAAAGACGTTAGAAAATATTTGGATGAATTTTTAATGGATGAAAGAGTAATTGACGCTCCAAAATGGTTAAGAACCATATTGGTTAGAGGAATTATTTTAAATACAAGACCAAAAAAATCTGCAAAAGCGTATA